>NZ_JBHUYJ010000011.1:70237-121945 GCF_042668715.1 Streptomyces sp. NPDC057271 | reverse complement strand
GTCCGTATCCCCCCCCACGGACCGGCCCGTTTTTTTCCCCGGTCGCCACTTTTTTTCGCCCCCCCGCCCCCCCCCCCCCCGCCCCCGGTACGTCACGTGCTTCATTCCTCCGCTTCCCGCATGAGGAACGCACAGTGGGCGATGCGGTGCGAACCTGGCCCGTCGCGATCTCCCGCTGTTAGCGTCTCAATCGCCCGCGGAATTGCGGACGGAGAGCCCGAAAGTCCTTCCTTCCACTGAGGGGTCGTACGCCATGTCCAACGCCTTCGAGGACGACAGCCGGGAATATCTCGCGCTGTGCAACGACGAGGAGCAGTATTCGCTCTGGCCGCACGGCACCGCCGTACCCGAAGGCTGGCGCGTGGAGTACGGCCCCGAGTCCCGGGAAAAGGTCGTCGACCATATCGACCGGGTCTGGACGGACATGCGCCCGAAAAGCCTGCGACACGTGCAGGCCGAGCACGAGGACGTGCCGGCCTGATCGGTCGTACGAAAGCGCACCTGGTCCGGATGTCAATGGCAAAGGGTTCTGGGGGATACCTGTGACGACAGATGTGAAAAGCCGGGTCAAGTTCGTCCGATGGCCCGCCGAGCGGGACATGCGCGAGCAGTGCAAGGTCAGAGGGCACCTGTGTCTGCTCGTGGTCGAGCACGGCGCGCCTCCGCCGGACCAGCTGAGTTTCTACGAGGACTGGGTGCGTCCCCCGATCGTGCAGGAGGATCTCCAGGCCCGAGTGCGTCAGCTGGCAGCCCGGGCCGTCCTCAAGTCGCAGCCGGTCCTCGACCCGGCGGGCATCCTCTACTTCAAGGACCTGTCCGTCACACTCTCCCTGACACAGTGCGAGATGCTGGCGCCGCTGGTGGCCCGGTACTGCCAGATCATCTACCGGACCGAACTACGGGAGATCCTGGAACATTCCGGTTCCAGCTCGTCCAGCAACGCGCTTGATCTGCACGTGATGCGGTTGCGCCGGCGCCTCCAACTGGTCGGCCTCGCGGTACGCAACGTATGGGGGCGCGGGTTCGTCCTGGAACCGGTCTAGGACCGGGTGCCGGCCCCGCCCGGGTGGTCAGGGCGTCGCGACGCTGAGCCCGACGTGCGCCTGGCTGCGCAGCTCGCGGAGTTCCGCGAAGGGGAGATGGCATCGGCCGAGCAGGTACTCGGCGCCCGAGGTGCCGCCGGTTCCGGCATGGCTGCCCATGATCTTCGTGACCAGGCCGACATGACCGACCTGCCATCGGAAGTAGCCGTTCCCCAGTTCCAGCAGAGCCTCGATGATCCGGTAGTGGACGCCCGCCTCGATGCCCGACCGTGCGAGGTCGGCCACCGTGTGACCCGACCTGGCGACCCACGCGGCGAACGACTCGTAGAGCGGACCGTCCTGCTTCGAGTGACCGATGAGCTTCGCCAGCCGGTGGAACTGCTCCGACTGTGCGCCGCTCGCGGTCCCGAGGAACTCCCGGAACAGGGCGAAGTCGGTCAGTGGCAGGCGGTCGAGAGCGACCAGCTGGGTGTGCAGCACATGGACGAGGCCCGCCGAACGGTGCAGGAGATCGACGATCCACTCCGCGTCGGAGGTGTCGTCGGTCGTCGTGAACACATCGATGACGGCTTCCAGGTCGGCGATCGTCTGCCGGAGCCACAGCTCGCTCGCCTGGTGCGCGACGATGAAGAACTGTTCCGACAGAACAGTGGACTTCAGGGCCGCGGAGCCGGCGGTGCGGGGCTTCTGGAGGGACAGCAAGGTATCCAGTTCAAGGTAGTCCTGATAGGTCACGTCATCGGTCACTTTGATTCCCTCTCTCCGTGACGAACTCGTACCGTGTGCGCCTTCGGTCAGCACGGTCGGGCAACTGGGCAGCGTTGCCGGGCACCACGTCATTATGTGGCGGCCCGAGGTCCCGCGGGGTCCGAGGAAAGAGTTCTTTCACGGCTTGTCCGAGCGACACGGTGCCATGCCATCGTGGTGACCGTTAATCGTGCTCGACTCTCTGTCGGAGGCGGAGCGGAGTTGAATACTGTTTCGGAGCATTTCGAATCCGTGGTTGCAAGGTCGAGTGACGCTCCAGCTGTGATTTTCGGGGATTCCGTCGTCGACTACGCGGAGTTGAACGCGAGGGCGAACCGGCTCGCCAGACGCCTGATATCGGCGGGCGTGGGACCGGATTGCCTGGTCGCGATCGCCGTGCCACGCTCGACCCGCCTGATCGTCGCGGTCCTCGCCGTCCTGAAGGCCGGCGGAGCGTATCTGCCGCTGGACCCGACCTATCCGGCCGAGCGGCTCTCGCACATGGTCGTGGACGCCCGTCCCGTCCTGCTGCTGCGCACGGAGAGCGTCAGCTCGCTGGAGCTCGGCGTCCGCGAAGTCGTCCTGGACGAGCCCTCCTTCGAAGCGGACTGCGCCGGGGAGCCCTCCGAGGACATCGCCCAGGACGAGCGCCTGGCACCGCTGACCCCGGCCCATCTGATGTACGTCATCTACACCTCAGGGTCGACCGGCGTGCCCAAGGGCGTCGCCGTCAGCCACGCCGGAGTGGCCGACCTTGTCACCACACAGGCCAGGCTGTACGGCGTCGGCACCGGCGACCGGATCCTGCAGTGGGCGTCGTTCAGTTTCGACGCCTGGTTCTGGGACTTCACGCTGGCCCTGCTGCAGGGTGCCGCCCTCGTCATGGCCGAGCAGCACGAGCTGATGCCGGGCGAGTCGCTGCGCGAGACCATGCTCAGGCACGAGGTGAACCACGCGGTGCTGCCGCCGGTGGCCCTGGGGATCACCGAGAGCGAGGGGCTGCTGGTCGACGGCACGATCACCTCGACTGGCGACGTCTGTACCAGGGCCCTGGCCGAGGAGTGGTCCAAGGGCCGGGGCCTCTACAACGCCTACGGTCCGACCGAGGTGACCGTCGGCGCCTCGATCGGCGGACCGATCGAAGGCCTCCAGGACGAGGTGACCGTCGGCACCCCGTGGGACGGCGGCGCGGTCTACGTCCTCGACGACAGCCTCCAGGACCTCCACGACGGCCGGGAGGGCGAGCTGTTCCTGGCCGGATCGGGAGTCGCCCGCGGATACCTGAACCGTCCGGGCCTGACCGCGAGCCGGTTCGTCGCCGATCCGTTCGGTCCTCCCGGAAGCCGGATGTACCGGTCGGGCGACAGCGGACGGCGCGGGCCGGACGGCCAGTTCTACTTCACCGGCCGCGTCGACCACCAGGTCAAGGTCCGCGGCTTCCGCATCGAACTCGGCGAGATCGAGGCCCGTCTGGAAGCACACCCGGCGGTGGAGATCGCCGTGGCGGTCGTCGGCGGGGAGGACGTCTCGACCGAGCACATCGTCGCCTACGTCAAGACCTCGGCGCGTCACGAGGTCTCGGTGACGGAGCTGCGCGAGCACACGCGCCGCGCGCTTCCCGAGCACATGGTCCCGTCGAACGTCGAGACGCTCGACCTCTTCCCCACGCTCCTGAACGGGAAGCTCGACCGCAAGGCGCTCGCCGAGCGGGCACGGCGTTCCACGGCCGGCGCGGCCGCCACGGCCTCTTCCGCCACCTCCGGCACGGAGACCGCGAGGTCCGGCGACGAGCTCGTGTTCGCCATGGTGCGGGAGACGCTGAAGGTCGGCGAGGCGAACCCGGAGGACAACTTCTTCGATCTGGGCGGTCACTCGGTGCTCGCCGCGAAGCTGGCCAGCAGGATCCGCAAGGAACTCGGTGTGATCGTGCCGATGCGGGCCATCTTCGAGGCCAAGACCCTGGGCGAACTGGCCCGGACCGTGGCGGAGGCCAAGGGAGCCGACGAGGCCAGGCCGTCCTGACACCACCGCCGGGCCGTACGTTCCTCCGTCCCCGGAACCAGCAGTGCAGCAAGACGCCGCGGAGTCGACAGTGTGCAAGGGAGCTTGGAATGTCATCGGACAGTGTGGACCTCGGCGCGGGGGCTCCTGTCGCCACGGTGGCCGGGATGGATCGCGACACCCTGCGCGGCATGGTGTCCGAGCTGCTCGGCATCGAACTGACCCCCGCGGACGACGACAGCAGCCTCTTCGAACTCGGTCTGCAGTCCCTTGAGATGATGCGTCTCGCGGGGAGGCTCAGCCGGGCCGGTACGGAGATCACGTTCACGCAGCTCTCCGACGATCCCCGGCTGCTGGCCTGGTTCGACCTGCTCGCTCCCGGCACCGGGGGCGCGCCGGCCGCGCCGTCGCCGGCCCCCGCCCCGGAGTACGACGACCGCGAGGACCGGCCCTTCTCGCTCACGGCGGTGCAGCAGGCGTATCTGATCGGCCGCGCCGACGACCAGCCGCTCGGCGGCGTCAGCTGCCACGCCTACCTGGAGTTCGACGCCACGCAGGTGGACGTCGAGCGCCTGGAGAACGCCGTACTCGCCCTGATCGAGCGCCACCCCATGCTGCGCGCGTCGTTCGCCGGCGACGCCACCCAGCGCATCGAGCGGGAGTCCCCGTGGCCGGGCGTGACCGTCCAGGACGTCCGCGAGCTCGACGACGAGAAGGCGACGGCCGCGGCACTGGCCCTGCGTGAAAGGCTGTCGCACCGACGCCTGCGGGTCGACCTGGGCGAGGTCCTGGACGTCCATGTGACCCGGCTGCCGGGCGGGATGGACCGGCTCCACTTCAACGTCGACCTCCTCGCCGCCGACCTGGCCAGCATCCGGGTGCTCCTCGCCGACCTGGCCGTCCTCTACGACGACCCCGACGGCCTCGACCCCCTCACCTACACCTTCGGCCGGTACCTCGCCGACCAGGAGCGGCTGCGTTCCACGGAACGCGAACGGGCCCGCGCGTACTGGCAGCAGCGGCTTCCCTCGCTGCCGGGTGGCCCGAAACTGCCTCAGGCAGTCGACGCCGAGGCCGTCGCCGTACCGAAGTTCGTCCGGCGCTCGCGCGCGCTCACGGCCGAGGAGTGGCGCCGCATGGAGCGCTGGGCGGGCGAAGCCGGCCTGACGCCCTCGGTGGTGCTGGCCACGGCCTTCGCCATGGTCCTGGGACGGTGGAGCGGGGACGACCGCTTCCTCATGAACCTTCCGCTCTTCCACCGAGACCTCGACGCCCACCCGGAGATCGACCGGATCGTCGCCGACTTCACGGGCCTGGTGCTCGTCGAGGCCGACCTCACCGGTGAGAGCTTCGCCGACTGCGCCCGCACGCTGCAGAAGCGGATGCACGAGGACATCGGCCACGCCGCCTACTCCGGCGTCGACGTGCTGCGTGACCTCGTCCGCACCGATCCCGACGCGCCGCGCACGGCGCCGGTCGTCTTCGCGTGCGACCTCTCCGCGCCGCTGGTGCCGGACGCCTTCGAGGCCCGTTTCGGCGAAGCGACATGGATGATCTCCCAGACCCCGCAGATCTGGCTCGACCACCAGACGTACCGCACCCGCGACGGCGGGGTGCTGCTGGTGTGGGACGCCGTCGAGGAGCTCTTCCCGGACGGCGTGCTCGACGCGATGCTCTCCGCCTACGACGAGCTGGTTCGCGGCCTGCTGGCCGGCGGGTGGGACACCGCGCTGCCGGAGATCCCCCTGCCCGCGGCGCAGCGGCGGCGGCGGGAGCTGGTCAACGCGGCGACCCGCCCGCTGAGCGAGAACCTCCTGCACTCCGCGTTCTTCGCGGGGGCCGCCGAACGAGCGGGGCGCCCCGCCCTGCTCTGGGGCGACACGGACGAGATGACACACGACGACCTGGCCCGGCGCGCCCTGGGCGTCGCGGGCGCGCTGCGGCGGCACGGTGTCGGCCCCGGCTCGTACGTCGCCGTGGTCGCCCCGAAGGGTCCGCAGCAGATCGCGGCGGTGCTCGGCGTCCTCGCCGCCGGTGGAGCGTACGTGCCCATCGGCGTGGACCAGCCCGCCGAGCGGCGCGCCCGCATCCTCGAACTCAGCGGTGCCCGGGTGATCCTCGACGGCGGCGGAGCCCTGGACCCGGACGGTACCGGTGCCGAGGTGCTGGCGATCGACGAGGCGATGCTCGCGCCGCCCCTCGACGCACCGGTGGGCGTGGACCCCGACGACACCGCGTACGTCATCTTCACCTCGGGCTCGACGGGCCTTCCCAAGGGAGTGGAGGTCAGCCACCGCGCCGCGGTCAACACGATCGAGGACGTCAACGAACGGTTCCAGGTCGGGGCCGACGACCGGGTTCTCGCGGTGTCCGCCCTGGACTTCGACCTCTCGGTCTGGGACGTCTTCGGATTCCTCGGGGTGGGCGGCGCCGCCGTCCTGGTCCCGGAGTCCGGCCGGCGTGACGCCAACGAGTGGCTGGCCCTGTGCCGCCGGCACGGGGTGAGCGTCTGGAACACCGTCCCGGCGCTGCTCGACATGCTCCTGACCGCGGCCGACGGCTCCCCGCTGCCGGAGACGATGCGTCAGGCCCTGCTCTCCGGCGACTGGATCGGGCTCGACCTGCCCGACCGGCTGGCCCACGCCTCGGGCGGCCGATGCCGGCTGACCGCGCTCGGCGGCGCCACGGAGGCCGCGATCTGGTCGAACGCCTACGAGGCCGCCACGGTGCCGGACGGCTGGCGGTCGATCCCGTACGGGAAGCCGCTGCGGAACCAGAAGTTCCGAGTGGTGGACGGCCGTGGTTGGGACTGCCCCGACTGGGTGCCCGGCGAGCTGTGGATCGGCGGCAGCGGTGTCGCCCTCGGGTATCGGGGCGACCCGGAGCTGACCGCGGCACGCTTCCCCCACGTGGACGGCGAGCGCTGGTACCGCACCGGCGACCTCGGCCGCTACCGGCCGGACGGGAACCTGGAGTTCCTGGGGCGTCTCGACCACCAGGTGAAGATCAACGGGTTCCGCGTCGAACTGGGCGAGATCGAGACCTGCCTCCAGGCCCATCCCACGGTCGCCCAGGCCGTCGCCGTACCGTTCCTCGAAGGACGCCGCGAACTGGTCGCCGCCGTCGTCGAGCGGACGGCGGCCCAGGAGCGGGGCGCCGAGGAGACCGGCCACGACGGCGAGGGCCCGGACCACGCGTTCCTGCCGCCCACGACCGACGCCGCGGCGGAGACCACCCTGCGGCTCCACGAGCACCGGCTCGTGGAGACCCTGCTCGCCGGCGTCGTCGCACCCCTGACCGGGTCCGGCGGCACGGCGCGCGGCGTCGCCGTCCACGCCCGATGGCGTCCGGTCGTGGACATCTGGCGGGAGTATCTGACGCAGCGCTCCGTGCTGGTGCGCCGCGCCGACGCGACCTACGAGCAGGGGCCCCGGTGGGGCGAGGTCACGGACGCGCGGTGGGCCGAGCAGACGCGCGAAGCCACCCACGGCACGCCTCTCGAAGCCGTCGCGACGGCGCTGGAATGGGCCGGGCCGCTCCTCGCGGCCATCGTCTCCGGCGACGCCGACGCCGTCGCGCTGCTGGACGATCCGGTCCTCGCTCCGGAAGCCCTCAACGATCTGATGCCGGGGGCGGCGGAGTGCCTCGCCGATGTCGCCCGCGACCTCGGGGCCCGCGGCGCGGACGCGGCGCCGGTCGCCGTCGCCGAGTGGGACGTGGCCGGCGGCCTCGGCGCCGCGCGGCTCCTGGCGCAACTCCAGGCGGACGTGGCCGAGTACACCCTGCTCGGTTCCTCCAAGCCGGCGCTGGCCAAGGCCGAGGCGCTGCTGAGCGAGGGGGGACGGCAGGTGCGCACCGCGGTGCAGGGCGCCGCCGCGATCGCCGGTCGGCACGTCCACGCGTACGACGCCGTCGTCGCCAACAACGTGCTGCACCGGATGCCGGACCCGGAGACGGCCGTGGCCACCATGGCCCTGCTGCTCGCGCCCGGCGGACGCCTCTACCTGCTCGAACGCGCCCACCCGACGCCGCTCGCCCTCGTGGCCGCCCTGCCGCTGGAGGCACGCGCGGGCAGGTTCGACGAGGGCCGGCCCGAGCGCGCCTGGTTGTACGGTCCCGAGCGGTGGACCCGGGCCTGCGCCGCGGCCGGGCTCGGCGACGTCCGCGTCCTGCGCGCCGAGGCCACCGGGGAGATCCTGCTCAGTGCGGACCGGCCCGCGACGGCCGGGGGGATCGACGTGGAGCAGGTGCGCGCCTGGGCGGCGGACCGGCTGCCCGACCACATGGTGCCCGCCCACCTCGTCGTCCTGCCCGACCTGCCGCTCAGCGCCAACGGAAAGGTGGACCGGCGGCGGATCCACACCGCCCTGGAGAACTCCGTCGAGCGGGCCCGGGACATGGGCGATCCGCCGCGGGGCGACACCGAGCTGTTCGTCGCCGAACGGTGGACGAAGCTCCTCGGCGCGGACTCGGTCGGCCGGGACGAGAACTTCTTCCTGCTCGGTGGCGACAGCCTGCTCGCGACCCGCTTCGTCGCCGAGATCCGGGAGGCGCGGGGCGTCGAACTGCCCATGCGCGAGGTGATGCGCACCCCGACGGTCGCGGGGCTGAGCGCGCTGATCGACGAGCTGGCCGCCGCCGGCGGCGAGCGGCCGGCCGACGGCCGGGACGACGGTGACGACTGCGAAGAGGGTGCGGTGTGAACGCCAACGAACTGCTCGACGAGTTTCGCGGCGCCGGGATCCGCCTCTGGCGGGACGGGGACCAGCTGCGCTTCCGCGCCCCCCGCGGCGCCATGACCGACCGGCGCCTCGCCGAACTGCGCAGCCGCAAGGCGGAGCTGCTGGCGATCGTGCCCGACACCGCGGAGCCGCCGCGGGCCGGGCAGGGCGACGCTCCGGTGTGGGAGGCCCGGCCCGAGGAGCGGGAGGAACCCTTCCCGCTGACGGACATCCAGTCGGCGTACCTCTTCGGCCGTAGCGCGGCCTTCGACTACGGCGGCGTCTCCTGCCACATCTACCTGGAGTTCGCCTACCCGGCCGACCTGGACCCGGACCGGTTCCGGCAGGCGTGGGACGGACTCGTCCGCCGCCACGACACCCTGCGTACGGTCATCCACGAGGACGGCACCCAGCGTGTCCTGCCCGAGCCGGCCGGGACCGCCGTCGAGGTCGCCGATCTGCGTGGCGCGCCCGACGACACGGTCGACAAGGCGATCGCCGGGGTGCGGGACGAGCTGTCCCACCGGGTGCACCCCACGGGCGTCCGCCCGATGTACGAGCTGCGTCTGACCCTGGCCGCCGACCGCAGTGTGTTGCACGTGTCGGTGGACTTCATGGCCCTGGACTGGATCAGCCTGCAGCAGGTGCTGTCCGAGCTGGACCACCGGTACGCGCGGCCGGACCACGAACTGCCGCCGGTGGACGCCACCTTCCGGGACTACGTGCTGTCCGAGCGCCGCCTGCGCGACACCGAGCGGTACGCACGCGACCGCGCGTACTGGTCGCGGCGCATCGACGAGCTGCCCGGCGCCCCGGTGCTGCCGCTGCGCGACGACCACGACCCGGCGACGACACCGCCCCGCTTCCGCCGTCTGACCGCGACGCTGGAGAGCCGGGTGTGGCAGTCGCTGAAGGCGCGCGCCACCGAGCGCGGCATCACCCCGGCCAACGCGGTGCTCGCGGCGTACGCCGAGACCATCGGCCGCTGGAGCAGCGTCGAACGCTTCTCCCTGGGGCTGCCGGTGCTCAACCGGATGCCGCTGCACCCGCACGTGGACCGGCTGCTGGGCGACTTCACCTCACTCAGCCTGCTCGCGGTGGAGAACGAAGGCCGGACGAGCCTGACCGAGCGGGCCCGCGCCCTGGGCGAGCGGGTCTTCGACGACCTCGACCACCGGCTCTACAGCGGTGTGGAGGTGTTGCGCGAGCTCGCCCGGCGCCGCGGCCGTGACGCGGCGGTGCTCCCCGTCGTGTTCACCGGAAGCATCGGGGTCGGGAGCCCGCCCGCCTCGCCGGCCGGTCGCGACCCGCGGCCGGTGTACGGCATCAGCCAGACCCCGCAGGTGTGGATCGACTGCCAGGTCGGCGATCCCTTCGGCGGCCGACTGGACATGAACTGGGACGTCCGCGAGGGCGTCTTCCCCGACGGTCTCGTCGAGGACATGTTCGCCGCGTTCGAGGGGCTCCTGCGCCGACTGGCCGAGCACGACGAACCCTGGGGCGCGGTCGATCCGCAGCCGCTGCCCGACCGGCAGCGCGCCCTGCGGAGCACGGTGAACGCCACGGAGGCGCCGACGCCGGAGTGCCTGCTCCACGAACCGCTCGTCGCCTACGCCCGCACGCACCCCGACCGGATCGCCGTCGTCGACGGAGGCGGATCGCTCACCTACGGCCAGTGGCTCGGGCGCGCCGCCGGAGTGGCCGAACGCCTGCGGGCCGCGGGGTGCCGCCCGGGCGACTTCGTCGGTGTACTGATCGACAAGTGCCGGGACCAGGCCGTCGGGGTGCTGGGCGTCCTGCTCGCGGGCGGTGTGTACGTCCCCGTCGACCTCGGGCAGCCCGCGAGCCGCCGCGACGGGATCCTCACCGCCAGCGGCACACGGCTCGCCGTCGTCGCGGGCACCTCGACCGGCGTGCTGCCGCCCGGTGTCGAGGGCGTCGACGTGACCGGCGTACGCGAGGTCCCGCCGGCCGAGGTGCCCGACGACCGCGCAGTGACGCCCGGGGACCTCGCGTACGTCATGCACACCTCGGGCTCGACCGGCCTGCCCAAGGGGGTGATGATCACTCATCTCGCCGCCGCCAACACCGTCCACGACATCAACCGGCGTTTCGGCGTCGACGACTCCGACCGGGTCCTGGGGCTCGCGGCCCTGAGCTTCGACCTCTCGGTGTACGACCTGTTCGGCCCGACGGCCGTCGGCGCCACCCTCGTACTGCCGGATCCGGCCCGTCGCGGAGACCCCTCGCACTGGGCGCGGACGGTCGCCGAGCACCGGGTCACGCTGTGGAACTCGGTCCCCGCTCAGCTGCAGATGCTGATGCACTACCTGGACGTCGAGCCCGCCGAACTCGGCTCCCTGCGGCTCGCTCTGCTGTCCGGCGACTGGATCCCGCTCTCGCTGCCCGGCCATGCCGGACGGCATCTGCCCGGGACCGAGCTGGTCAGCCTGGGCGGTGCGACGGAGGCGGCGATCTGGTCGATCCACCACCGGATCACGACCGTCGCACCGCACTGGCGCAGCATTCCGTACGGAACTCCGCTGGCGAACCAGCGTTTCCACGTGCTCGACGCCGCGCTGCGCGACCGGCCCGACCTGGTCACCGGCGAGCTGTTCATCGCGGGCGTCGGTCTGGCGCGGGGCTATCTCGGCGACCCCGAGCGGACCGGCGAGCGCTTCTTCGCGCACCCGGAGACGGGGGAGCGGCTCTACCGGACCGGCGACCTCGGCCGCTACCTGCCGAACGGCGAGATCGAGTTCCTCGGTCGCGCGGACCACCAGGTCAAGATCCGCGGTCACCGGATCGAGCTCGGCGAGATCGAGGCGGTGCTCGGAGAGCACTCGAGGGTGGGCACCTGTGTGGTGCTCGCCGCCGGAAGCGACGCGTTCGAGCGGGCGCTGATGGCCTTCGTCATACCCCGCCAGGGGCCCGAGCCCGTCGACCCCGCGGAGCTCGTCGGCTGGGTGGCCGACCGGCTGCCGGGGCACATGGTCCCCGCGCGGGTGCGCGTCGTCGACGGGCTGCCGCTGACCCCGAACGGAAAGGTCGACCGCAAGCGACTCCTCGACTCGGCGCCCGCACCCGCACCCGCACCCGGTGCGCCGCGTGCCGAGCGGTCGAAGCCGCCGCGGCCGGGTCTCGAAGGCCGGATCGCCGAGCTGTGGGTGGAGGTCCTCGGCGGCGATCTGCCCGGCCGCGACCTGGGGTTCTTCGATGCGGGCGGCAACTCGCTGCTGGCGGCGCAGTTCGTCGGCCGGGTCCGCGAGCGCGTCCCCGAGGCCGACCGGACCCCCTTCGACGTGCTGCTGCGCGTCCTCCTGGACACGCCGACGGTCGCCGGCCTCGCCCGGTGGCTGGAGAACGCCGGGACGCCGGAACCGGCCGTGGAGGCGACCGGGGCCCGGCACTCCTCCCTGGTACCGCTGGGCGGCCCGGGGGACGGACCGGTCCGGCTGCTCGTGCACGACGGAACGGGAACGCCGACCGCGTACCAGGCGCTGATCGACGGACTCGTCACGGACGGCACGCTGGTGGGGCTCGTGCCGCCCGAGGGCGAGCCCGCCCTCGACGCCGCGGACCTCATCGAGGAGCTGGCCGTCGGCTACGCCCGCGAGGTGCGGGCCGCCGGACACGAGGAGGTCGAGATCATCGGCCACGGCCTCGGTGGCCCGATCGCGCTGGAACTGGCCCGTGCCCTGAGCGAGGCCGACGTGACGGTGCGCCGGCTGACCGTCGTCCCGGGTCACCGCCTCCCGTACCTGCTGCAGGACGAGCTCCTGGTGGACTACGCCTTCACCCGGGCGACGGGCACCGACCCGGGCGCCCACGGCTGGCCCGCGGACGAGGCGGCGGTGGGCCGGGCGATCGCCGCCGCGACGGCCGGTTCGCCGGCCGCGGTGGCACAGGGCGCTCTCGCCCGGCTGACGGGCGACCAGGAACTGATGGAGATCGCCGAGCGGTTCCGCGCCCTCGGGGAGCGGGACGCCACCGAGCGACGGACCGAGCTGCATCGCTCCCTCGCCGGATCCCACCAGGCCCTGGGTGACCCCGGGCGGATCGCGGCGATGCACGCCGTGTTCGCGCGGATGGTCGAGGCGGCGGCCCGGTACGAACCGGAGCTGTACGCGGGAGACCTGACGCTCCTGCGTCCGGCCCCGCACGCGCCCCTGCTCCCCGGCCCGCAGGACGACACGGCCGACTTCTGGCGCGAGGCGTGCCTGGGCGATGTGACGGTGATCGACGTCCCCGGCGACCAGCTCGGCTCCCTTCGGCCGCCGTGTGTCGCGGACATCGCGGACACGATCGCGGCGCGAGAGGCGGAGCGCCGATGACGCGCGCGACGACCGGACCGATGCGGGTCGTGGTCTGCGGCACGCGCTTCGGCCAGGTGTACCTCTCGGCCCTCGCGCACGCCGCGCCCGAACGCTTCCAGCTCGCGGGCATCGTGGCACGGGGCAGCGAACGGTCGGTGGCCCTCGCCGAGGAGTACGGCGTCCCGCTGTACGGCGCGGTCGAGGAGCTCCCCGACGACGTCGACGCGGCGTGCGTCGTGGTGTCGACCGCGGTCGGCGGCGGACGGGGCGTCGAGCTGTCCCGGGCCCTGCTCGACCGCGGGGTGCACGTCCTCCAGGAACATCCCCTGCATCCGGACGAGTTGGCGGACTGCCTGCGGACGGCGCGCAAGGCGGGTGTCCAGTACATGGTGAACACCTTCTATCCCCATGTGGAGCCGGTCCGGCGGTTCATCGCCTCCGCGCGCCGCCTGGTCCGGCTGCGCCGGCCGGTGTTCGTCGACGCCATGTGCGCCGTGCAGGTCTCGTTCGACCTGCTCGACGTGCTGGCCGAGATCTTCGACGGACTGCGGCCGTGGTCGATCTCCTCCGCCGGAACGGCCGCCGGTCGCCCCTTGGCCGGTCTGGAGGGCCGGATCGCCGGGGTTCCGCTGACGCTCCGCGTGGAGAACCGGATGCAGGCGGGGGACGACAGCACCAGCCTGCTTCTGCACCGGATCACCGTCGGCACCGACGCGGGCAACCTGATGCTGGCCAACACCCACGGCCCGGTCATCTGGAGTCCGGTGCTGCGCACGCTCTCCGGCTCGACGGGGGAGCGTCTCCCCGGCCGGGACGACCCGGAGGAGCTGTGGCCGGACGGCCTCGCCGTCACCGGCGACTACGTGGGGCCGGCCGAGACGCCCACCTGGAGGTCGGCGATGCACGACGTGTGGGGTGACGGGGTGCTGACCGCCCTGGAGCTGCTGCGCGAGCGGATCGACGCGGGCGCCGACCCGATGCGGGGCGGTCAGCGGCATCTCGCCGTGGCCCGAACCTGGCAGGAACTGACGGAGGTTCTGGGATATCCGGAGGTGGCGACCCCCGAACTCGGAAGCCCGTTGACGGCCGCGGATCTCTAGGCCGTAGCCGTGCTGCTCACCGTGTCCGGTCGCGCTACAGTGATATCGGAACGCGTTTCAAAACACAATGAGGAGTCCAATGAACGCGATTGACTCTGCTGCGGTGAGCGAGCGGTCCGCGCCGTTATCGGGTACCGATTCAGGGGCACAGCAGAGTATGGGACGGCTTGTGCGCCCCCATATCTGGAGTTTCGCGACCGTCGTCGTCCTGCAGGTGATCGGCGCCCTCGCGGGCCTGGCGCCGCTGCTCGCGGTCGTGGAGCTGGGGCGCACCCTGCTGGAGCCCGGACCGGGCGACCGCGATCACGTGTGGACGGTCGTGATCTTCGGCGCGGTGGGCCTCTTCGTACGGCTGGTGTTCACGGCCGCGTCCTCCGGCATCGGACACATCCTCGACGGCAAGGTCCAGTTGACGTTCCGTCGGCAGCTGGCCGCGCAGCTGGGGCGCGTGCCCATCGGCTGGTTCTCGCGGCGCCGGACCGGTGAACTCGCCAAGGTGGTCGGGGAGGACGTCGGTGCCGTGCACCCGGTCATCGCCCACACTCCCGGCGAACTGGTCTCCGCCTTCGTCGTCCCGCTGGCCTCGCTGATCTACCTGTTCACCATCGACTGGCAGCTCACACTGATCACCCTGATGCCCGTCTTCCTCGCCATCGCGCTGGTCCCCCTGATGATGACGCCCACCCGGGTGCGCGAACAGGAGGAGTTCGACGGGGCCATGGCACAGATCTCCAGCTCCGTCATCGAGTTCGTCCAGGGCATCTCGGTGGTCAAGGCGTTCGGCGGGTCCAAGCGCGCCCACCGCACGTTCCTCAGCTCCGCGGACGCCTTCGTCGACACCTTCAACCGGTGGGTGCACGGCATCTCCAAGATCGCCGCCGGGATGCAGCTCGTCCTCTCGCCGCCCTTCGTGCTGCTGGTCGTGCTGATCGGCGGAACGATCCGCATCACCGGCGGCGACCTGGCCCCGGCCGACCTGCTGCCCTTCCTGCTGCTCGGACTCGGCCTGACCGCGCCCGTCGCGGCCCTCGGCCACGGCTTCGACGAGATGCAGACCGCGGGGCGCGCCATCGGCCGTATCAAGGACGTGCTGACGGTGGAGGCGCTGCCCGAGCCGGCCCACCCGGTCCTGCCCCAGGGGCACCGCGTGGAACTCCGCGACGTCCGGTTCGGTTACGAGGAGGACCGCGAGGTGCTCCGCGGGATCGACCTCGTGCTGGAACCCGGGACGGTCACCGCCGTCGTCGGGCCGTCCGGAAGCGGAAAGTCCACACTGGTCCAGCTGCTGCCACGGTTCTTCGACCCGAACCACGGCTCGGTCGTCCTCGGCGGTGTGGACCTGCGCGAACTCGGCAGCCGGGAGCTCTACCAGACGGTCTCCTTCGTCTTCCAGGACGTCCGGCTGCTGCGCGCCTCGATCGCCGACAACATCGCGCTGGCCGTCCCGCACGCCGACCGTGAGGACGTCGTACGCGCGGCCCGGCTGGCGAACATCCACGACCGCGTTCTCGAACTGCCCCGCGGATACGACTCCGTGATCGGTGAGGACGCCGGTCTGTCCGGTGGCGAGTCCCAGCGGATCGCCGTGGCCCGCGCCCTGCTCGCGGACACGCCCGTCCTGGTGCTCGACGAGGCGACCGCCTTCGCCGACCCGCAGACCGAACAGGCCGTACGCGCCGCCCTCGGGACGCTGGGGGGCGAGCGGACCGTCCTGGTCATCGCCCACCGCCTGGAGACGATCGCCGACGCCGACACGGTGGTGATGCTGGAGGAGGGCCGGATCGTCGAGCGCGGCAGGCCGGCCGAACTCCTGTCCGCGGGAGGAAGGTTCGCCGCGTTCTGGCAGTCCCACCCATCGGTCGCCGATGACGCCGAAGCCGACGGTCGCGCACTGCGAGGAGACGAGTCCCGATGATTCGAATGCTGTTGCGCGTGCTGGGCCGCGAGTACGCCCAGCCCCTGCGGCGCACCGTGGCGCTGATGACGCTGACCTCCGTGGTCGAGGGCCTGTCCTACGCGCTGGTCGTCCCCGTCCTGCGGGAGCTGTTCGGGGACACCCCCGAGGACGCCTGGCCCTGGCTGACGGCCTTCGGCGTCACGATCGCGGTCTACGCCGCGCTGCGCTACATCAGCGACCTGTCCGGCTTCCACGTCGGCACCGCGCTGCTCCGCGGCATGTACCACCGCCTCGGCGACCATCTGGCCCGGCTGCCCATCGGCTGGTTCGGCGGGAGCCGCCTCGGCGAGGTCTCCGTCCTGGCCAGCCGCGGCGTCCTGGACGCGATGAGCGTCATCGCACACCTGCTGGCCCCCTTCATCTCCGCCTCCGTCACCCCGCTGACGATCGTCGCCGTCATGCTCGCCTACAGCTGGCAGCTCGGCCTCGCCGCGCTCGTCGGCGTGCCGATCGTGGCGGCGATCCAGATCTGGACCGGACGCTCCTCGGCCGCCGAGGACGTCGAGCGCGAGGAACGCGACCACGAGGCCACCGGCCGGGTCATCGAGTTCCTCCAGGCCCAGCCGGTGCTGCGTGCGGGCGGCCGGACCACCGAACGCTTCCGGCTCCTCGACGACGCGCTGCGGGACGTCGAGCGCGCGTCCCGCCGCTCCACCTTCTCGGCGCTGCCCGGCGCGGTGGGTCTGACACTCACGGTCCAGGCCGTCTTCACCGCCGTACTGGTGCTCGGCGCCTACCTCGCGCTCGACGGGGACATCGGCGTGGCCGAGATCCTCACGATCCTGGTCCTCGCGGCGCGCTGCGCCGACCCGCTGCTGTCGCTGACGGACATCGGCGGCAAGCTGCGCGGTGCCCGGTCCGTCCTGGCCAGGCTCGACACCGTCCTGCGCACCGAGCCGCTGCCCGAGGCCGCCGAACCGATCCTGCCGGTGCGCCACGACCTGGAGTTCGACTCCGTCGTCTTCCGGCGGGGCGACCGCACGGTGATCGACAACGCCTCGCTGTCCGTACCGCAGGGCCAACGCCTCGCCGTCGTCGGACCGTCCGGTGCCGGCAAGAGCACGCTGCTGCAGCTGATCGCGCGGTTCTACGACGTGGACGCGGGCGTGGTGCGCGTCGGCGGGGTCGACGTACGGGACGTCGACCCCGAGGTCCTGATGGCACAGATCTCCATCGTCTTCCAGAACGTCTACCTCTTCGACGGCACGATCGAGGAGAACGTACGCCTCGGCCGTCCCGACGCCACCGACGCCGAGGTCCGGGCGGCGGCCACGGCGGCCCGGCTCGACGAGGTGATCGAGCGGCTGCCCGACGGCTGGGCCGCCGACGTCGGCGAGGGCGGCGCGCTGCTCTCGGGCGGCGAGCGCCAGCGCGTCTCGATCGCCCGAGCCCTCCTGAAGAACGCGCCCATCGTCCTCCTCGACGAGGTCACCTCCGCCCTCGACCCGGTGAACGAGGTGGCCGTCCACGAGGGCATCGAGCGACTGATGGCCGGGCGCACGGTGGTGATGGTCGCGCACCGGATGCGGACCGTCCAGCGCGCCGACCGGGTGGTCTTCCTGGACGGCGGCCACGTCGTCGAGGAGGGGACGCACGACGAGCTGCTCAGCCGAGGCGGCCGCTACGCGAACTTCTGGAACATCTCCATGGCACCGGTAGCGAGGGACTGAGCCGACATGTTCGATCCAGCGACGCACGACCGTCACCTCGGCGCGTTCCGCCGCCTCACTCCGCGGCCGTACGCCCGGGCCCGGGTGCTGCTCCTTCCCCACGGCGGAGGCAGCGCGAGCTACTACCGCGCGTGGGCCGCGGCGGCGCCCTGGGACGTCGAGTTCCTCGCCGCGCAGTACGCCGGCCGGGAGGACCGGTACTCCGATCCGATACCGGCGGACCTGCACGGCGTCGCCGAGGCGCTCGCGGCCGATCTGACGGCCGACGGCCCACGGCTTCCGACGGTCCTGTTCGGGCACAGCATGGGCGCCGTCGTCGCCTACGAGGTCGCCCTCCGCCTCGCGGCGGCCGGCGAACCTCCCACGCGGCTGATCGTGTCGGGGCACCCCGCCCCGGCACTGACCCGACGCGGCCGGGTCCATCTCGGCACCGACGAGGAACTGGTCGAGGAACTGCGACGCACCGACGCGACGCACCGCGACATCCTCGACAACGCCGAACTCGTCCAGGCGTTCCTGCCGATCATCCGGGCCGACTACCGGCTGAGCGAGACCTACCGACCGGTTCCCAGCCTCCCGCTGCGCTGCCCCGTCGACGTGCTGTACGGCGACGCCGACCCCGAGATCCACGACTGGGAGGCCGAGGGATGGCGCGAGGTGACCGACGGCGGGTGCGAACTGCGCACCTTCGAGGGCGGTCACTTCTATCTGGAGGAGCACCGCGACGCGGTCGTCGAACTCCTGACGGCGCGGGCACGTGCCGCGTCCGAGGAGTGGGGGGTCTTGGGGCCTTCAGCGCCCTGACAGCACTGACTTGTACTGGGGCTGCTTTTGGCCCCTTGTGGCGGGGTGGCGCCTCGCCCCCTTCCCCCCGAGACAAGGACAGGACACCGTGACCGTCGACGTCGCAGATCACCGCATAGATGTCCGGATGAGCCCCAAGGACCTGATCAACATCGGAGTCTTCAGCGCCCTCTACATCGTGACGGTGGGCGTCTTCAACCTGCTCGAGTTCATCAGCCCGGTGATGACCCTGGTGACGAGTGCGGCCAGCATCGTCGCGGCCGGAGTGCCCTTCATGCTCTTCCTCACCCGGGTCAGACACGCCGGCATGGTCACCGTGCTCGCCGTCATCGTCACCGGATTCATGCTGCTGATCGGGAGCCCGCCCGTCACCCTCCTCGTCGGCGTGGTGGCGGCCCTGGTCGCCGAAGTGCTGCTGTGGGCGGGGCGGTACCGCTCGCGGTACCTCGCGGTGCTGGGCTACGCCGTGTTCAGCACCTGGTTCGTCGGGCTGTTCCTGCCGATGCTCTACGCCCGCGAGGACTTCCTCTCCAGCCCGTACATGGAGTCGATGGACGGCGACTACGTGGCGCGGCTCGACGACCTGCTGTCACCGGGCGTGCTGATCGCCTTCGACGTGTCCACGCTGGTGTTCGGCCTGATCGGCGGGGTGCTGGGACTGCGGCTCCTGGACAAGCACTTCCGCAAGGCCGGGTTGGCGTGAGCGGCGCCCCCACGCGGCCGAGCCACCGCACCACGCCCGGAAGCGTCCCCGCCGCACCGGGGAGGACGGCCGTACGACGGTCGCTCGACCCGCGTACGGCCGTCGCCGTCCTGCTGGCCGCGAGCATCACCATCATGGCGCCCGGCGGCATGTGGTTCGTTCCGGCGACCCTTGCCGCCGGCGTGCTGCTCGCGCTCTCCGAGCGGGCCTGGAAACGCGCGATCGGACTCCCGGCGGCAGCCGCGGCAGCCGCTGCGGTGGCCTATCTACTTCCGCTCGCCGCACCGTGGCCGCTGCTCGGCCTGATCGGGGTCATGGGCGAGTTCACGCTCCGCCTGGTGGCCGTGGGGGGGGGGGGGGGGCGCACCAGCCCCAAGAACCCACCCCCCCCCCCTCCCCCCCCCCGGCCCCCTCGTTTCCCCCCCGGTCCGAGGCCGCCGGTCCGAAGCCGCCCGTCCGAGGCCGCCGGCACGGGAACTCAGTCGCCCTACGTCGCGCCGCCGCCCGTGCGCGTGTGGACGATGACGCCGCCCACCACGACGGTCTCCGCCACCGTCCCCGGGATCTCCTCGGGGTCGACGCGGAGGATGTCGCGGGACAGGACGACGAAGTCGGCGAGCTTGCCGACGGTCAGCGAACCTCGCTCGTCCTCCAGGAAGTTGGCGTACGCGGACCCCATGGTGTAGCCCTCGACGGCGGTCGCGACGTCGATCGTCTCCTCAGGCGTCCAGGGCTCTCCCCCGCCGTGCAGCGGACGGCGGGTGACGGCGGTGTAGATGCCGACCATGGGGTCCATCTCGGCGACGTTCCAGTCGCTGGAGAGGGCGAGGACGGCCCCTGCGGCGTGGAGGCTGCGCAGCGGCCACGCCTTGTGCCAGCGGTCGGGGCCGATGTTCTCGGCCCAGTCCTGGCCCGGGCCCGCGACGTCGGGCGCGGCGTGGCGGGGCTGCATACAGGCGACGACGCCGAGTTCGGCGAAGCGCGGGGTGTCGGCCGGATCGAGGCACTCGACATGGACGATCTGGTGACGGGCGTCGCGCGGCCCGTTGGCGGCGCGGGCACGGGCGACCGCGTCGAGGACCGTACGGATGCCGCGGTCGCCGGTGGCGTGGACGAAGCACTGGAAGCCGCGCGCGTCGAGCCCGGTGAGCAGCTCGGCGAACTCCTCCGGCGGGTAGAAGGTGTCGCCGCGGTGGCGGCCACAGCCGGCGTACGGCTCCAGGAGCGCGGCCGTGCGGGGCTCGACGACGTCGTCGATGTAGAGCTTGAGCGGTCCGACGCGCAGCCGGTCGTCGGCGAACGCGCGGGCGGCGGCGGCGAATTCGTCCAGCTCGGTGTCGGTCGTGCCGCGCGGATGGAAGAGCGCGGCGACGATCCGGGAACGGAGCCGGCCCTCGGCGCGGGCGCGCTCGAAGAGGGAGAGGTCGTCCAGGGAGTTCTGCGGTTCGACGACGGTGGTGATGCCGTACGCGACGGCATCGTCCAGGCTCTGTGCGAGCCGGCCGTACTGGCGGTCCGGCGAGGCCCACGGGAGACCGAGCTCCCGCAGCGCGCGGTGGCCCTCGCGGGAGAGCCCCTTGATCGCGAAGTCCTTGACGAAGCCGGTCGGTTCGCCCGTCTCGGGGTCGGTGGCGGCGGTGCCGAACGGCAGGTCGGTGCGGTCGCGGGTGACGTCGAGCGCGCGCAGGGCGGCGGTGTTGAGCCAGGCGGTGTGCACGTCGTAGCTGAGCACGAGGGCGGGCGTGTCGCCGGTGACGGGGTCGAGGTCGGCGGCGGTGGGCATGCGCCCGCCGGGTATCGCCGAGTAGTCGAACGCCTCGGCCTCGATCCAGGCGGCCTCGGGGTGGGCGGCGCGCCAGGCGGCGATCCTCTCGTGGATCGCGTCGAGGGTACGGGCTCCGGCGAGTTGGACGCAGGCGTCGTCGGAGCCGAGGCGTACGTGGTTGTGGGCGTCGATGAAGCCGGGCAGGACCAGGCGGCCGGCCGCGTCGAGGACCGTGGTGCCGGGGCCGGTCCAGCGCGCGGCGTCGGTGTCCGCGCCGAGCCAGACGATGCGTCCGTCGCGTACGGCGAGCGCCTCGGCCTCGGGCACCTGGGGGTCGACGGTGTGGATGCGGGCCCCGGTGAGGACGAGGTCGGCGGGGGTTGCGCTGCTCATGAGGGGGCGAACTCCAGTTCATGTCAGAGGTGTTACGGCTTTTCGGGGGTGACGGTGCGGCGCGCGAGGAGGACGTACACGAGCGCGGATACCAGGGCGCCGAGGAGGGTGAGGTCGGCGCCGCCGAGCGGGGCGACGAGGGGGCCGGTCCAGAGTTCGGAGTCGCAGGTGAGGGCGGCGAAGACCATGCCGGCGAGCAGGGCGGTCATCCCGGCGGGGTTCCATCCGGAGCGGTACCAGTAGCCGCCGCGCTCGCCGGCGTGAAGGGCGTCGGAGTCGTAGGTGCAGCGGCGCAGGACCATGTCGGCGAGGAAGACCCCGCCCCAGGGGGCGAAGACGATGATCAGAAGGGAGAGGAAGGCGAGCAGGGAGGTCGTGAAGTCGGCGAGGAAGAGGGCGCCGAGGGAGCCGAGGGCGGTGACGGCGGCGCTGATCACGATGGCGCGCGAGCGGCTCCAGGGGATGCCGAGCACCTGGAGGTTCAGGCTGGAGGAGTAGAGCGTGATGATCGAGTTGGTGACCGAGCCGCCGAGGATCAGGGCGAGGAAGAGCGGCTGGAACCAGCTCGGGAGCAGCCCTTCGGCTCCGGCGACCGCGTCGGTCATGTCGGCCTGGGTCGCGGCGGCGACTCCGGCGACGCCGAGGGCGACGGAGGAGAGGAAGCCGCCGAGTCCGCCGCTCCAGGTGAGGGCCTTGAGAGAGGTGGTGCGCGGGAGGTAGCGGGTGTAGTCGGCGGGCATCGGGACGTACGAGACAGGGCCCGCGAGCACGACGACGAAGGCGAGGCTCCAGCCGGCGGCGCCGGGTCCCTGGGCCGGGGCGGCGGTGTCGGTGCCGGGCAGGACGAAGACCAGCAGGGCGGCGAACCCGAGGGCGAGGGCGTAGGCCATCCAGCGTTCGGCGAACTGGACGGTGGCATGACCCCACAGAGCCACGGCGAAGGTCATCGCGAGCGTCACGAGCAGGGCGATCGCGCGTGCGGTGTGGCCGCCCGTAGCCCAGCCGAGGTGGGCGAAGAGGGCTTCGAGGGCGAGGGTGCCGACGACCGTGTTGACGATGGTGTAGCCGATGCTGACGACCCAGTTGAGCAGTCCGGCGGGCCAGTTGCCGCGTACGCCGAAGGCCGCGCGGGAGATCACGAGGGTGGCGGTGCCGGTGCGGACGCCGCTGAGTCCGGCAGCGCTGATGGCGAAGAAGGAGAGGCCGCCGATCACGACGGCTGCGGTGGCCTGCCAGAAGGAGAGGCCGAAGGCGACGGCGAGGGCTCCGTTGATCACGTAGGTGAAGGTGAGGTTGGAGCCGAACCAGAGCCAGAACAGGTCCTTGGCGCCGCCGTGGCGCTCGGCGTCCGGAATGGGGTCGATGCCGTGGCCCTCGACCTGGAAGACCTCGTCGCGGCCGACGTCCGCCGTTCTCTCCTGGTGCAGCATGTCCACTCCCAGACTTTGAATACCGTTCTAGAACTTAGAACAGCATTCAAGATGTGGGAGAGGTGGCGGCGCCGTCAAGACCTTCGAGACCTGCGGTTAAAGTCGTGACCTGGCGGGTCACGGGGATGGAGGCGGCACGGGTGGCAGGGTCAGCACGACGGCGCGACGGGCACATCACCCAGGAGCGGATGCTCGAGGAGGCCATGGCGGCCATCGCCGAGAACGGTCTCGCGGCGCTCACCATGTCGGCACTGGCCGAGCGCCTGGGGACCAGCGGCGGCCACATCCTGTACTACTTCGGCAGCAAGGACCTGCTGCTGCTAGCCGCGCTGCGCTGGAGCGAGGCGGCCCTCACCGAGGAGCGACGGGAGCTGCTCGGCCGGCGGCTGACGGCGGAGCGCAAGCTCGACCTGTTCCTGCGGCTCTATCTGCCACGGGCTCCGCGCGATCCCCGGTGGATGCTCTGGATCGAACTCTGGGCGCGCACCCAGGGGAACGACACGCTGCGCGAGGCACAGCAGGAGCTGGACCGGGGCTGGCAGGAGGATCTGGAGGCCCTGCTCGCCAAGGGCGTGGCCCAGTCCCGCTTCGCGTCCATGGACGCGGCCGAGGTCACCGAGCGCGCCTGCGAACTCCTCGCGCTCCTCGACGGTCTGAGCACCCGCGTGGTGCTCGGCCAGGAGCACGGGCCCGACTCGCGCCCGGCGATCGACGCCGCACGGGCCGCGGCCGCGCGGCTGATCCCGCGGGGCTGAGCGGACGCTACGCCGGGCCGGCGGCCGGCGGGTCCCCCCACGGCAGGGGCTCGACGGCGGTGTACGGCCACGCGGGGGCGTCGGGACGACGCCTCATCTGGTCGGCGTACCAGCGGATCTGTTCGGCGTGGAGCGCGGGGCGGGACAGCCTGGCGACGGCGGGATAGGAGTCCGCGATCAGCCGGGCGAGGGCGAGGGCCGCCTCGGCGTCGGAGGCCGCGTCCCCGGGGTGGGTGTGCGGGACGCCGTACCACGCGGTGACGGCGCGCAGGGAGCGGCCGCCGGGGCGGTAGCGGTCGGCGTGGCGGTCCAGGACGAGCGGGTCGCAGACGGGAGCCACGCCGTGCGGGAGACGTGCGGCGAGGGGGGCCAGGCCATGGCGCCGGAGTTCGGCATGGAGGGTGGTCAGGACGTGGGGGGCGAACCAGACGACCAGGACCTCGTTCGCGGCCAGGTGATCGGTGAGGACGGTCGCGAGTTCGTCGAGCGCGCGGGGAGCGGGGACGCCTTCGGCGCGGGCCCGCTCCACGGCGGCACCGAGCCCCGTGCCGCTGTCCGTGCACCGGAGTTCGGATCCGGGATCCACGATCCAGTCTCCGGTCACGCCGTCGCTGGTCCGCACCGACGCGGCGAGGATCCGATCCACGGCCCCCCGGTATCCGGTGGTCACGATGTCCACCGCCATGAGGCGGCGGCGGTGCCAGCCCGGAAGGTCCTGCCGGGGCGGCGGAGCGTCCTTAGGCACATGCCCCGGATGGAAGACCTCCCAACCGTCCCTGGGCCCGTGGCCGTGCCGCAGCACCCCCGTCCCCGCCGGCACGACGGCCCCGCAGACCGCGCAGTGGCCGTCGTAGTCGTTGGTGAGGTCGGGGGCACCGGGACTCATTCCGTCGTCGCACCGTCCCGGTACGCCTCGAGAAGCCGCAACCAGGCCTCGCTCAGCGTCGGATACGCCGGAACGGCGTGCCAGAGGCGCGCGATCGGCACCTCGCCCGCGACGGCGACGGTGGCCGAGTGGAGCAGCTCTCCGATGCCCGGCCCGACGAAGGTGACGCCGAGGACGATCTCGCGGTCCAGGTCGACGACCATCCGGGCGTGGCCGCGGTAGCCGTCGGCGTACAGACCGGCACCCGCCACCGAGGCGAGGTCGAGGTCCACGGCGCGGACCCGGTGACCGGCGCTCTCGGCCTCGGCGAGGGAGAGCCCGACCGCCGCGGCCTCGGGGTCGGTGAAGACGACCTGGGGTACGGCCGCGTGGTCGGCGGTGGCCGCGTGCGCGCCCCAGGAGCCGGTCTCCGCGGCGGAGCCGTCGGCGGCGCGCGCGGCGATGGCCGCGCCGGCGATCCGCGCCTGGTACTTGCCCTGATGGGTCATCAGGGCCCGCCGGTTGACGTCCCCGACGGCGTACAGCCAGTCGCTTCCCCGGACCCGGAGGCTGTCGTCCACCGAGAGCCAGGAGCCGGGCTCCAGGCCGACGGTCTCCAGACCGATGTCGTCGGTGCGCGGGCTCCGGCCCGTCGCGAACAGGACCTCGTCGCCCTCGATCCGGTCGCCGCCCTCCAGGACGACGGTGACCGGGCCGGTGCCTCCGTCCCGTACCACCGCGGCGACGGAGACGCCGGTACGGACGTCGGCACCGCCCTCGGTGAGCGCGTCCGCCACGTGCTCGCCGACGAAGGACTCCATGCGCGGCAGCAGCCCCTTGCCCCGCACCAGGACGGTCACCCGCGAGCCGAGCGCCTGCCAGGCGGTCGCCATCTCCGCCGCGACCACTCCCCCGCCGACCACGATCAGGTGGCCGGGAACGGCATGCGAGCTGGTCGCCTCGCGGCTCGTCCAGGGCCGGGCCCCGGTCAGGCCGGGCAGCTCCGGCAGCGCCGCGCGGCTGCCGGTGCAGACGGCGACGGCGTGGCGGGCCGAGAGAAGGTGGCGATCCCCCTCGGGGCCTTCCACGACGACCTTCCGCGGGCCGTGGAGGCGGCCGTGGCCACGGTAGAGGCGGGCTCCGGTGGACTCCAGCCAGCCGACGGCGCCGTCGTCCTTCCAGTCGGATACGTAGTAGTCGCGGTGGGCCAGGACCGCCGCCGCGTCGAGCGGCCCCTGCACCAGCTGCCGAAGGCCGGGGACCTTGCGGGCGTCCGAGCGGGCGATGGCCGGGCGCAGCAGGGTCTTGCTCGGCATGCAGGCCCAGTACGAGCACTCGCCGCCGACGAGTTCGCTCTCCACGACCGCCACGCTCAGACCGGCGGCCCTGGCCCGGTCCACCACGTTCTCGCCGACGGGCCCCGCGCCCAGGACCACCACGTCGTACTCCTGCTCCACCTCACGTGTCATGGGCCCCAGTCTGGCGGCAGGTGTGCACGGTGGCCACAGGGGAAGGCGCGGCCCTGCGCGCCCGCCACGACGGCCGCGCACAGGAGCGGAACCGCGTGGAATAGCGCGACTCGATACGCCGTTGTGCGGGTCGAGTCCCCAGGGGACCGTGAGGACACCCGCCAGGAGACCCGGAGAGGTAGAAAACATGAGCACTGTTGAGCTCACCAAGGACAACTTCGACCAGATCGTGAGCGACAGCGAATTCGTGCTGATCGACTTCTGGGCTTCCTGGTGTGGTCCGTGCCGGCAGTTCGCGCCGGTCTTCGAGGCGGCCTCCGAGCGCCACGAGGACCTCGTCTTCGCCAAGGTGGACACCGAGGCGCAGCAGGAGCTGGCGGCCGCTTTCGAGATCCGCTCGATCCCGACGCTGATGATCGTCCGCGACAACGTGGCCGTGTTCGCCCAGCCGGGCGCGCTGCCGGAGGCGGCGCTCGAGGACGTGATCGGTCAGGCGCGCAAGCTGGACATGGACCAGGTGCGCAAGTCGATCGAGGACGCGCAACAGCAGCAGCAGCAGTAACCGCACGACGCGGGGGCGGTACGGGACATCCCGTACCGCCCCCGCGTGCGTGGTCGCGCCGCCGGTGAGTGCGCGTGCGGGCGTCAGCGCTCCAGGACGAGCGCGAGGCCCTGGCCGACGCCGATGCACAGGGCCGCGAGTCCGGTGCCCGAACCCGCCGCCGCCAGCTGGTGGGCCACCGCGCCGGCGAGCCGCGCGCCGGAGGCGCCGAGCGGGTGCCCGATGGCGATGGCGCCGCCGCGCGGGTTGACGATGGCGGGATCGAGATCCGGCCACTCGGCGAGACAGCCGAGGGACTGGGCGGCGAAGGCCTCGTTGAGCTCGAACGTGGTCAGGTCGGCGAAGGACCGGTCCGCCTTCCCGAGCGCGCGCCGGACCGCCTCCACGGGTCCGAGCCCGAAGAGCTGCGGCTCGATGCCGGTGACGGCGGAGGCGCGGATCCGGGCGAGCGGCTCGCGGCCGGTCTCGCGCAGCCCCTCCTCGTCGACCAGGAGCAGCGCGGCGGCGCCGTCGTTGAGCGGCGAGGCGTTGCCCGCCGTGACGGTCCCGCCCTCGCGGCGGAAGGAGGGCTTCAGCTTGGCGAGCGCCTCCAGAGACGTGTTGTCGCGGATGCACTCGTCCCGGTCGAGGTCCACGCCTTCGTAGGGCACGACCTCGCCGTCGTACAGCCCCTTCGCCCACGCCTCGGCCGCCTTCTGGTGGCTGGCCAGGGCGAACGCGTCCTGCTGCTCGCGGGTGAGGGCGTGCTTGTCGGCGATCAGCTCCGCGCCCTCGCCGAGGCCGACGGTCCACTCGGCGGGCATCCTCGGGTTGGTCATGCGCCAGCCCAGCGTCGTGGAGTGGAGCTGCTGGTGGCCGGCCGGGAAGGCTCGTTCGGGCTTCTGCAGAACCCAGGGGGCGCGGGACATCGACTCGACGCCGCCCGCGACGGCCACGGAGGCGTCGCCCACCGCGATGGCGCGAGCGGCCTGGATCACCGCCTCCAGACCGGATCCGCAGAGCCGGTTGACGGTGACACCGGGCACGGAGGTGGGGAGCCCGGCGAGCAGGACGGCCATGCGGGCCACGTCGCGGTTGTCCTCGCCCGCGCCGTTGGCGTCGCCGAAGTAGACGTCGTCGATCCTGGCCGGGTCGAGGTGGGGTGATCGGTTCACGAGCGATGCGACGACATGAGCGGCGAGGTCGTCGGGGCGCACGGAGGAGAGCGCGCCTCCGAACTTGCCGATCGGGGTGCGGACGGCGTCGACGATGTAGACGTCGCGGATGCTCATCGGTTCTCTCCCACGTGACCCTCGGGCGGTCGGTCGCGCACGCGTCGTGTGCGTGTGCGTGTGCTTAGCCGGGCTTCGTTCGCCTGGTGAATTTTCCTTCGTTGCGGTGCGCGCCGAGTCTCCGCCCGGCGGGAGCTTCTGTCAACGGGGCCGGACGGCGAGTACGTGGTGGACAAACCGCTACGACGCGGCCACCGCTCAGGATCCCGTCGGGGTCCTGACCAGCGCCGTCAGGCCGTAGTCGAGCTCACGGCCGTCGACGAGCAGCGCCTCGACGGTGCGGGTCTCCGGGTCGATGTCGGCGGCGATGCCGTGACCCTCGTAGCGCGGGTAGCCCGACGAGCCCGTGTGGCCCGTCGCCTCCACGATCGCTGTCCGGACCGCGCTGTCCTCCACGGACGCGCCGCCCCGGTCCTCCACGTGCTCGGCGACGAGCAGGACCTCGAATCGCCGCGGAACTGTGCTCATGCTTCGACGCTAAGCCGCATCGCCGCCCCGCGCCCGCCTCGCGCCCGCCTCGCGTCCGCCCAACGCGCCCGCAGGCCGCAGGCCGCAGCCGACACTCGACCCGCGACATCTGCCCCCGGCACCGGCACCGGTTCCGGCCCGGCGCCGATCGGATCGGCGCCCGCGCTCAGCTCGACTCGCGGGCGACGACCCGCGAGGCCATCAGCTCCTGCGCCAGAAGGGCGCTCTCAGGGGCGCGGACCGCGCTGTCGACGAGTTCGGCGAGGTGCCGGCCGATCACCATGTCGATCCGCACCGTCGTCAGCCGCGGCCGCAGCAGCCGCCCGAGCAGCAGGTCGTCCGAGCCGACCACCGCCGTCTCGTCCGGGACGGAGATCCCCGCGTCCTGGAGGGCCCGCATCAGCAGCATCGCGTACTCGTCGTTGTACGCGAACACCGCGTCGAGGCCCAGTTCGCGCCAGCGTCCGGCGAGCTCGTTCGCCGACTCCTCCTCGTACCGCAGCGGCAGCGGTACGACGGTGGCCCCCGTCCCGACCACCGCCTGCCGAGCGCCTTCGAGCCGCGGTCCGGAGAACATCTCGAACCCCGGCTCCTCGGGGATCACCACGCCGATCCGGCGCCGGCCGCGCTCCAGGAGGTGCTCCGCGGCGACCCGCCCCACCCGCCCCTGGTCCATGACGAGGGCGTGCGCGCCCTCGACCCGGTGCGGGCCGACGGTGATGACGGCCTTCGCCCCCGACCGCTTGAGGATCTCGACGCCGTGCGGAGAGAGCTGGACCTCGCCGAACGAGACCACCGCGACCGGACGGAGCTCCGCCCAGGCGCGCGCGGCCTCGTCCCCCTCAAGGCCGAGGCTGCCGTACTGCACGACGGTGTAGTCGAGGCGCCGCAGAGCCCACTGCAGCTCGTCGAAGAACCGGCTGTAGAGGGGACCGATCGGCACGTGGGCGGTGGGCAGCAGCACCATCCGGCTGTGACCTGCGCGGAGGCTGCGCGCCGCGGCGTGCGGGACGTATCCCAGCTCCTCGGCCGCCTCCCGCACCCGCTGCCGGGTGGGCTCGCTGATCCGTACGGCAGCGGTGTTGTTCAGGACGTACGAGACGGTCGCTCTGGACACACCCGCGAGCCGCGCCACATCGGCGCTCGTCGGGGCGGGACGTTCGGCGGACCGTTCGGGTGACTGGCTCATCGCTCCGGCATCTTTCCAGACCCCTCCGGGCCAGGGTCTTCGGGATGGCCGGATTCGAGTCCCACCCACGCTGACACGTGTCACTGACACGTACCACCTCGCGCATATCCGTTCCTCGCCCCGGCTGGACGGCCCTCTTCGTGATCGCCGCCGTACTGTCGGGTCCTCGGGGCACTCGCCGTGCGCCCGATCAATACCGTGCGCTGACCGAGAGGGAACGACGTGCGACTGCACACCACCACCTGGGGATCCGGTGACCGGGTCGCCCTGCTGGTCCACGGCATCATGTCCGACCACCGCACCTGGCGGCGGGTCGGACCGGCTCTGGCCGAGCAGGGCTACCGGGTGGTGGCGGTGGATCTGCGGGGGCACGGAGCCAGCGGCCGGGCCGCCGGGCCCGAGGGGTACACGCCCGAGAGTTACGCCGACGACCTCGTCGAAACCCTTTCCACAGGGGCCGAGTTGGCGATCGGCCATTCGCTCGGGGCACTGGCCCTCGCCACCGCGGTGGAGCGCCTGGCCCCCAAACGAGCGGTCTACGTCGACCCGGCCTGGCATCTGCCGGCTGGGGACGCGAGCGTCCGGGCGGAACTCTTCACCCACGCCAAGCGGCTCACCCGTGAGCACATCAGGGTCTTCAACCCCCGCTGGGCGGAGGAGGATATCGACATCGAGATCGACACCGTCGGGCTCTGGGACGAGCGCACGGCGCGGAGTCTCGTGGCCCTCGCCGGCCGGGACATGTGGCCCGCGAACCCGGCCGTCCCCTCGCTGGTCACCCTCGCCGACCCGAGCCTGCTCGTGACCGCCGACGACGCCCGGATGCTCTCCGGGCGTGGCTTCGAACTCCGTACGGTCGTCGGCGCGGGACACACGATCCACCGCGACGACTTCGACGGGTTCATGACCGCTTTGAAGGGGTGGATCTGACGTACGCCGCCGATGTCACGGATCGGATCGGTCCCGGTACGGTCGTGATGTCGTGGAACACGAGGGCGCCGACGACGGCGCCGCCCGCCAGGACGCCGATTCCCATGGGCACGAACGGGAGCGGGACAGGAGGGGCCCGGCGCCGTACCGGCGTCGGGCCCTGGCCGCGCCCTCCGCGGCGGTCGGCCGGGCACGGCAGAGAGGTTCACAAGCCGCTCTGTGACAGGTCGGCGCGCGTGACGCGGGCCCGCGGAAGGTCAGTTGTGACCGAACTTCCGTTCCTTCTTGTGGGAGACCTGCTCGATGATCGGCCGCGGGGTGTCCCGTACGGCCGGAGTCTGTTCCTTCGACGTCGCCTCGGTCCTGTGCTCGTGGCCGCCCGTACGGGCACCGCGGTTCACCCGGGTCTGTTTCTTGCCCACGATCGTGCCTCCTGTACCGGAACTCGGACGCTGGGGCCGTCTTCAGCCTCGCACGGGCGTACGGACGCCGCATGTCAGGGGCCGTGAGCCCTGATTCCAGGGAGAGCGCGGCAGCCGGTCAGTCGCCCGCGACGACCCGCTGGAACGCGCCGAGCGTCGTCCGGGCGGCCGTACGGTCGAGAATCGCGAAGACGATCTCGTCGAAGTGGCCGGCGAACCGGCCGCCGTCCAGGAGCAGTGCCCGGAACGCGCCCGCGACCTCGGCCGGATCGTTCTGGAAGACGCCGCAGCCCCAGGCACCGAGGACGAGCCGCCGGTAGCCCGCCGCGACGGCCGTCTCCAGGACCCGCTCGGCGCGGGCGGCGAGGGCGGCCGGGACGCGGTCGGCGAGTTCGGGCGTCTGCCGACGGATCACACCCGCGTTCGGGGCGGGCGAGGTGAGGAAACCGACCGTGAAGGGTTCGTCGAGCAGTCCGCCGCGGTCGTCGCGGAAGACGGGGACACCGGGCGAGTGGATCACGCGGTCCGTGTAGAAGGCGTCCCGCTCGGCCCGGTGGTGCGTGTAGTACTCGGGGGCGCGCAGGAGCGTCGTGTAGAGGGCGGAGGCCCGGCAGAGGGCTTCTTCCTGGGCCTGGGCGCCGTTCAGATATCCCCCACCGGGGTTACGGGCCGAGGCGAAGTTCAGGACGGCCACCGGCGCGGCCGGATCGGACCCGGTCAGGCGCCGGGCGGCGACGAGACTGCTCTCGTCGGTGACCTCGACGCAGGTGGCGCGGTCCGTGTCCGGCGTGACGGGCACGGCCTCGGGGCCGTACAGCGTCGTCCCCGCCAAAGCGGCGCGCAGCGCCTCCTCGATGGAGACCGCGCGGCCGCCGAGGGCCCGGTACCGGCCCGCCTCGACGATCTCCTCGGTCTGCTTCGCGATCCCCCGCAGTCGTGCGCTCATGAACACAAGCTTGATCGATTCCGTTGACCCTGAGCAACGGGATATTCACCGTGGGGCCCGTGAGGCGCTCTTGCACGCCCGTCGGTGGTGGCTTTAGGTGGAATCAGCGCCTGACGGAACAGGAGGAGAAGACATGTCGTCGAGCGGCATACCGCAGGGCGGTCAGGGCCTCAGCATGGACGAGGCCGAAGACCTGCTCCGATGTATCTGCTTCAAGACGGGTCCGCCCCGCACGGTCGGGGCGGAGGTGGAATGGCTCGTCCACGAGCTGCGGGATCCGCGGCTTCCCGTCCCGCCCGAGCGACTGGCCCCTGCGGTCGACACCGTACGGTCCCTGCCCCTGGCCTCGGCCATCACCTTCGAACCCGGTGGACAGCTGGAGCTCAGCTCGCCGCCCGCCGGGTCCCTCATGAGCTGCGTCGACACCCTCTCGGCCGATCTTCGCGCGGTGCGCGACGCTCTCACCCCTCTCGGGCTCTCCCTCAGCGGGTACGGGGTCGACCCCTGGAACGCGCCGCGCGAGCGGATCCTGCGTGAGCCCCGTTACGACGCGATGGAGACCGCTCTCGACCGTACGGGTCCCGCCGGCCGGGCCATGATGCGCGAATCGGCGTCCGTGCAGGTCTGTCTGGACGCCGGCAACGAGGAGCCGGGGCCGCTCGGATACCACCGCCGCTGGCAGATGGCGCATCTGCTCGGCGCGGTGCTGGTGGCGGCGTTCGCCAACTCCCCTGTCCACGGGGGGCGTCGGACCGGCTGGCGGTCGACCCGGCAGGCCCTGTGGACGGATCTCGACCCGGCTCGGGCGCTCGCCCCGCCGCCGGACGGCGAGCCGCGTGCCGCGTGGGCGGCGCATGTGCTCGACACCCCGGTGATGTGCGTACGTGGCGCGGAGACGCCCTGGGACGTGCCGGAGGCGCTGACCTTCCGGGAGTGGCTGCGCACCGGACGTCCGCGGCCTGCCGACGAGGACGATCTGCGCTATCACCTGACGACCCTCTTCCCGCCGGTGCGGCCACGCGGGCATCTGGAGCTGCGGATGATCGACGCCCAACCCGGCCCGGACGGCTGGATCGTGCCCGTCGCCGTGACCACGGCGCTCTTCGAGGACGCGGAGGCGGCCGAGACGGTCTATCGGGCCGTCAAACCTCTTGCGGAGCGCGCCGGTTCGCTGGCGGCGCCGCGCAATCCGCTCTGGCTGGCGGCGGCGCGGGACGGGCTCACCGACCCTGAGCTGCATGCCGCCGCGCTGGTCGCGTTCCCCGCGGCACTTGAGGCGCTGCCCCGGATAGGGGCGAGCGAGGCGGTCCGGCAGGCGGTGGCCGACTTCCACGAGCGCCATGTACTGACCGGCAGCTGCCCCGCCGACGAGCCCCAGGAGGTGGCGTGATGACCGTGACCGACGAGCCGACGGCTCTGCGGCGGCGGGCGCTCGAAGCGCTCACGACCGCGCGGGCCCGCACCGCGCTGCTCACCTCGTGCGTCGAGGACGACGAGCTCACCGCGCAGCATTCCCCGTTGATGTCCCCGCTGGTGTGGGACCTGGCCCATATCGGCAACCAGGAGGAGCAGTGGCTCTGGCGGACGGTGGCCGGGCGTGACGCGCTGCGTCCGGAGATCGACTCGATCTACGACGCCTTCGAGCACCCCCGCGCCGCCCGCCCCGCCCTTCCGCTCCTGGCGCCCGCAGAGGCCCGTGCGTACGCCTCGGACGTACGGGGCCGGGTCCTGGACATCCTCGAACGCACCCCGCTGGAGGGCCGGCCTCTGGTGGAGGCGGCGTTCGCCTTCGGGATGATCGCGCAGCACGAACAGCAGCACGACGAGACCATGCTGATCACCCATCAGCTGCGGAAGGGCCCGCAGGCGCTGAGCGCTCCCCCGCCGCCTGTCACGGACACCGGCCCTCTTCCGTCCGAAGTCCTCGTTCCCGGCGGCGCGTTCACGATGGGCACCTCGGACGAGGCCTGGGCCCTGGACAACGAGCGCCCGGCGCACACCCGGGTCGTACCGGCGTTCTTCATCGACACCGTGCCGGTCACCAACGGCGCCTACATGGCCTTCCTGGCGGACGGCGGCTACACCGACGAGCGCTGGTGGCAGGCGGAGGGCTGGGAGCAGATCCGCAGGCACGACATCGGCGCGCCGTTGTTCTGGCGACGTGACTGCGGACAGTGGCTGCGCCGCCGGTTCGGCGTGACGGAGCCGGTGCCCGAGGACGAACCGGTGGTGCACGTCAGCTGGTACGAGGCGGACGCCTACGCCCGCTGGGCCGGGCGCAGGCTGCCCACGGAGGCCGAGTGGGAGAAGGCGGCCCGGCACGATCCCAGGACGGGGCGTTCGCGCCGGTATCCGTGGGGCGACACCGACCCCGAGCCCGGCCATGCCAATCTCGGGCAGCGGCACCTGCGGCCCGCCCCGGCCGGCAGCTACCCCGAGGGCGCCTCGCCGCTCGGGGTGCGGCAGTTGATCGGGGACGTGTGGGAGTGGACGTCGAGCGACTTCCTGCCGTATCCGGGGTTCACGGCCTTCCCGTACAAGGAGTACTCGGAGGTGTTCTTCGGTCCCGCGCACAAGGTGCTGCGCGGCGGGTCGTTCGCCGTGGACGCGGTGGCCTGCCGCGGCACGTTCCGCAACTGGGACCTGCCGGTGCGCCGCCAGATCTTCTCCGGGTTCCGGACCGCACGCGATGCGGAGTTCTCCTGATGTGCCGTCATCTCGCTTTCGTCGGCGATCCGTTGCCGCTCGGCGAGCTGCTGCTGCGGCCACCGTACTCGCTGGAGCGGCAGGCCTGGCAGCCGCGTATGCAGACCAGCGGCGTGGTGAACGCGGACGGCTTCGGCGTCGGCTGGTACGCCGACGGCGACCTGGTGCCGGCCCGCTACCGACGGGCCGCGCCCGTCTGGGGAGACCTCGCCCTGGCCGATCTCGGGCGCGTGGTGCGCACGGGCGCGCTGCTCGCGGCGGTCCGGGGCGCCACCCGGCCTGGCGCGGACGGGGAGGCCGCGGCGGCCCCGTTCGCGGCCGGGCGGTGGCTCTTCAGCCACAACGGCGCGGTCGAGGGCTGGCCGGGGTCGCTGACCGGCCCGGCCGCCTCGCTGTCGGCCGCGGAGCTGCTCGCTCTGGAGGCCCGGACGGACTCGGCGCTGGTGTGGGCCCTGGTGCTGCACCGGCTTCGGGCCGGTGACGCGCCAGGTCAGGCGCTCGCCGACACCGTACGCGAGGTGGCCGAGGCCGCCCCCGGGTCCCGGCTCAATCTGCTGCTCACCGACGGGACGGAGATCACCGCGACGAGCTGGCGGAACTCCCTGTGGTACCTGAGACGTCCCGACCGCGTGGTCGTGGCCTCCGAACCGTACGACGACGATCCCCGCTGGCACGAGGTGCCGGACCGCACGCTGCTGACCGCCACCCGTACCGACGTCACCCTCACCTCGCTCAAGGAGCCGTCCTCGTGAGCCCCTTCCAGCTGACCCGTACCCTTCCCGAGGACGCCACGGAGGCCGATCTGCGCGCCGATGTGCTCCACGGTCTGACCCGCATGCCGAAGGAACTGCCGCCGAAGTGGTTCTACGACGCGCGCGGCAGTGAACTGTTCGAGGAGATCACCCGGCTCTCCGAGTACTACCCGACCCGCGCCGAGCGGGAGATCCTGATGGACCGGGCCCATGAGATCGCGGCGGCGACGGGGGCACGGACGCTGGTCGAGCTGGGTTCGGGCTCCTCGGAGAAGACCCGCTTCCTGATCGACGCGCTGCTGCCGGAGCTGGACAGCTACGTGCCGGTGGACGTGAGCGAGTCGGCGCTGAAGGGGGCGGCCGAGGCGCTGCTCGAAGAGCGTCCCGGTCTCCACATCCACGCCCTGGTGGCCGACTTCACCCGGGGGCTCGCGCTGCCGGGGACTCCGGGGCCGCGCCTGGTGGCGTTCCTCGGGGGCACGATCGGCAATCTGCTGCCCGCCGAGCGCGCGGTGTTCCTGGGCTCGGTACGGGCGATGCTGGCGCCGGGGGACGCGCTGCTGCTCGGTACGGATCTGGTGAAGGACGAGGCGACGCTGGTCGCGGCGTACGACGACGCGGCCGGGGTGACGGCGGAGTTCAACAGGAACGTGCTGGCCGTGATCGCCCGTGAGCTGGACGCGGACGTGCGGCCGGACGACTTCGACCATGTGGCGGTCTGGAACCGGGACCGGGAGTGGATCGAGATGCGGCTGCGGGCGCGGCACGCGCTGACGGTGAAGATCCCGGAGCTGGATCTGGTGGTGCCGTTCGAGGAGGGCGAGGAGATCCGGACGGAGGTGTCGGCGAAGTTCCGTCAGGCGGGTGTGCGCGCGGAGCTGGCCGAGGCCGGGCTGGAGCTGAGCCGTTGGTGGACGGACGGGGAGGGGCGGTTCGCGCTGTCGCTGGCGACGGCTCTCTGAGCCGCCCTGGCGAGTTCGCGACGGTTCGGATACTGGACGCCGGATATCGCATCCAGTATCCGAATCTCCGCGGTGATTCCGCGGGCCGCCGCGATCCGCCAGAGGGAGGCGGCCAGCGGATCGTCTCCCACGAAGGCGGCGGGTCCGACGGGCCGGTACTCCAGCCGTACCGGCTGGACCGGCGCGGAGGCGTCCAGGGCTGCCTGGAAGGCGGCGTGCCGGAAGGCGCCGCCGCCCCGGCCGCACCAGGTCGATCCCTCCGGGAAGACGACCACCCGCCCGCCGGCCGCCATGGCCCCGGCCATCGTGCGCACGGTCTCGGGCAGGGCCCTCAACCGGTCGCGGTCGATGAAGAGGGTGCCGCCCCGCGCCGCGAGCGGGCCGAGCACGGGCCAGGCCCTGACCTCCCGCTTGGCGAGCATCCGGCCGGGCAGGACGGCGGCGACCAGCGGGATGTCCAGCCACGAGATGTGGTTGGCGACGACCAGCAGCGGCCCGTCCGCGGGGACGGGGGCGCCGGTGACCTTCATCCGGACGCCGAAGGCCAGGATCACCGTCCGGCACCACCGGCGGACGAGCGCCCGCCTGCGGGCGGCGGGCAGCAACGCCGCCAGGGGTGCGAACACCACCCCGGCGAGGACGGCGGCGGCGCCCACGGTCAGCCGGACCGCCGCCAGGACGGGCCCGGCCGACGGGCCGGTGTGCCGGGCGCAGTCGTCGGGCGCGCACGGCGCCGTCGGCAGCCAGGGCGAGACGGGGCCGGCGGTGGTCACTGCGCCGGGGCGAGGGAGAGGAAGTGGCGGAGGTAGCGGGGGTTGGTGTTGCGCAGCGACAGCAGGACGTAGAGGTCCGCGACCCCGAAGTCCACGTCGTGCGCGGGCGCCCCGCAGACCCAGGCACCGAGCCGGAGGTAGCCGCGGAGCAGCGGCGGGAGCTCGACGCGGCTCTCGGGGCGGGCGACGCCGTCGGGGGTCCAGAGCTTGCGCGGGGTGACCCAGTACTCCTCGGGGGCGAGGTGCTTGGTCTTGACGGTGTCCCAGGTGGCGGCGGCGAGCGTGCCGCCGTCGGCCAGCGGTATCGAGCAGCACCCGGCGAGCCAGTTGTGGCCGGTCCGGGTCATGTAGCGGGCGAGCCCGGCCCAGATGAGGGCGATGACGGCGCCGTTGCGGTGGGCGGGGTGGACGCAGGAGCGGCCGACCTCGACGAGGTCGTCGCGGATGGGGCCGAGGCGGCCGAGGTCGAACTCGCTCTCGGAGTACAGGCGGCCGACGATCCGGGCGCGGTCGGGCGGCAGTACGCGGTAGGTTCCGACGACGTCGCCGGTGGCCTCCTCGCGTACGAGCAGGTGGTCGCAGTAGGCGTCGAAGGCGTCGATGTCGAGGCCCGGCTCGGGGCCGTCGAGGTGGGCGCCCATCTCGCCGGCGAAGACCTGGTGGCGGAGCCGCTGTGCGGCGCGGACGTCGTCCTGGTCGCGGGCGAGGCAGACGACGTAGCGCGGCTGCTCCTCGGTGGCACGGTCGGCCACCAGGGGCTGGGGCTGCGCCGGGACCCCGTGGAGGGGGGCGGTCGTGAGGTTGACACCGGCGGGGACGGGGACAGCGGGTGCGACAGCGGCTGCGGGTGAGGGTGCGGGCATGTCGTGTTCCTCCGGCGTACGGAAGGGGGACGGTGGGGGCCGGACCGGGTGAGCGGTGGTCCGGCTCCTTACTTCTTCCGTGGCCGGCTGGATTCGACATGACCGTTCGGGGGCCCGCGGGTGTGGAGGTGCTGAATGCTGGTCGGTGGCCCGCCTGGCCTGGTTCTTCGGTGTGGGCCCGCTATTCCCCGAGGGTCCGGGTGATCTTCTCGGAGGCGGCCCGGGCTGCCTTCTGCGGGTTCTCGCCCTGGAGGACGGCCGTCATGTAGGGCTTGATCGGGTTGGCCGCCTCGACGTCGGCCCACTGCGGGGAGTTCGGTGTGGCACGGCCGCGGGCGGCCGCGCGGGCCATGACGGCGGTGGCCTCCTGGCCCTCGACGACGGACGCGAGGGAGGTCTTGTTGGGGACGTTGTTCATGGCCCGGGCCAGCTCCGTCTGCCACTTCTCGCCGGCGAGGGCCTTGACGACCTCGATGGCGGCGTTCCGCTCGGGCGCGTTCTCCGGGACGATCAGGTCGGAGCCGCCGGTGAAGACCGCGCAGGGCTGTCCGGCCTTCTTGCCGGGTATCGGGAAGAAGCCGAGCTTGTCCGCGAGTCCGGGGTTGGCCTTGGTGATGGCGGCGACGACGCTGGGCGTGGCGATGATCTGGGCGACGTCGCCCCGGGCGAAGACCTCGGCCTGGGGCGGTGTCTGCTCGTCCGCGTCCTTGGGGCCGGAGCCGAGGGACTGGAGGTCCTTGTAGAAGTCCATGCCGCGCAGGGCGGCGGGGCTGTCCAGCGAGCCGGTCCAGTCGCCGCCCTTGTCCTCGGCAAGTTCGCCGCCCTCGTCCCAGATGAACCCGGCGAGGGTGTACCAGTCCTGTCCCGCGAGGTAGATGCCCTGGGACCCGGTGCGGTTGAGCTTCTCGGTGTCGTCGAGCCACTGGGCCCGGGTGGTGGGCGGCTTGGTGATGCCGGCCTGCTCGAAGAGGTCCTTGTGGTAGATCACGACACGGTTGGCGGCGTACCAGGGGATGCCGTACTGGGATCCGCCGATGCGTCCGGGCTCGGCGAGGCCGGGCAGCCAGTCCTCGCTCCCGAGGTCGCGTACGGACTCCAGCGTGAGGTCGTAGAGCTTGTCGGTGTCGGCGTACTGGGCGACCTGGGTGTTGCCGACCTCGATGACGTCGGGGCCGCCCTCGCCCCGGATCGCCTCGGTGACCTTCTTGCCGATGCCCGTCCATTCCTGGATGGTGAATTCCAGTTCGACGCCCTCGTGTTCGGCCTCGAACGCGGCCTCGAAGCGCTGGAGGAAGTCCTCGCTGGCGCTGTCGCGCATCAGCCAGACGTTCACCGTTCGGGTCCCGCCGTCGTCGCCGGGGAGGAGCCCGCAGCCCGCGAGGGCGAGGGCCGCGGCGACTGCCAGGGGACAGGCCAGGTGTCGGTTCTTCACGTAGGTCACCTTCTGCGTTCCATGAATGGAGTGCGGCATGGGGAACTGACCCGTCGTGGGGGGACCGAACGGCGTGTTCGTGCGGGTGCGTGGCCTGGATTCTGGTCTGGACCAACGAAGTGGTCAAGCCCCGGACTGTCCGGTTCCGGGCAGTCGTGCGCGGCACGCCCGCCCGTTACCCCGGGTAGGGCGGGTCGGGACCGTCCAGAATCGCGTACGGCCGGGTCCCGGCCGCGGGAGGCGGTGACGCCGCTGGACGGCCGGTACGGAGTCCTCGAGCGGCGAGCGACCACCCGGAGCCCGACGTGTCGCGGACCGGAGCGTGGTGGGGCACCGTGGAATGACCCCCACCGAGAGGAGTTCGGCCCCCATGTCGAACCACACGTATCGCGTCACCGAGATCGTCGGCACCTCCCCGGACGGCGTCGACCAGGCCATCCGCAACGGCATCCAGCGTGCCGGACAGAACCTGCGGGGCCTGGACTGGTTCGAGGTGACGCAGGTCCGCGGCCACATCGTCGACGGGGAGATCGGCCACTACCAGGTCGGTCTCAAGGTCGGCTTCCGGCTGGAGGAGGGCGGATCCTGAGGCGCGGTGGTCCCGGGGGCAGGCACCTGAAAGCGGCAGGGTGCCGAGGCGCAGGATCCTGAGGTGCGGCACCCCCGGCGGACGGGCGCCTGACGCGGCCTTCCGCGGTCAGGTACGGCCCTCCTTCTCCTGTGCGTCCTTCAGCGCCTCCGAGGCGGTCGCCCATCGGGCCCGTACGACGGTGAAGCCGGCCTCCTCGGCCGCGTCGCAGACCAGCTCGTCGTCGTCGACGAGCATCCGGACATCACGGTCGCGTCCGAGCCGGCGCAGGATCTCCAGCTTGGTGTGGCGAGCGGGACGGAAGTCGCGGTCACGCCGCATGTGGAGGTCGCCCTCCGGCAAGCCCTGCGCGGCCAGCCAGGCGACGGTGTCCCGGCGGCAGCGCTCGGGGCGCCCGGTGAGATAGACGATCTGGCACTCCTCGGCGGCCTCCAGACACAGGGCGACGCCCTTCGCGAGCGGCGGATCGTGCGGCGCCGCGGCGAAGAACGCCGCCCAGTCGCGCGGCCGGCGCTCCAGGAACCGCTGCCGGTGGGCGGTGCCGGCGAGAGTGTTGTCGAGGTCGAACACGGCGAGGGGGCTGCTGGTACGCGTCACGCGGACAGCGTAGGCAGTGCGGGTGGGGACCAGGGCACGCGGCCGGCCGGGCGGCGCCGGCGTGCGAGTCTCCGGGCGCCTGGACCCTCCGGGAATCCTCCACGCCCCCGCGCGTTGAACCCTGCGTGACGTCTTCTCTCAGCGACATCCGCTTCTCCGTCCTCGACCGTTCCCGGACCCGGGAGGGTGAGGACGGGGCCGTCGCCCTGCGGGCGAGCGTGGAGCTCGCGCGGGAGGTGGAGGCCCTCGGGTACCACCGGTTCTGGGTCTCGGAGCACCACAGCGTGCCCGGCGTCGCCGGTTCCGCGCCGACGGTGCTCGCGGCCGCCGTGGCCGCCGCGACCTCGGCCATCCGGGTCGGTACCGGTGGGGTGATGCTCCCCAACCACCAGCCGATGCTCGTCGCCGAGCAGTTCGGCGTCCTGGAGTCGCTGTTCCCCGGCCGGATCGACATGGGCCTCGGCCGCTCCGTCGGCTTCACCGACGGGATCCGGCGCGCGCTCGGCCGGGACAAGGAGGACGCCGAGCGGTTCGGCGAGCAGTTGTCCGAGCTGCTCGGCTGGTTCGAGGGCACCCAGACCGCCCACCCCCAGGTGCACGCCCGCCCTGCGGAGGGGCTGCGGATCCCGCCGTACGTCCTCGCGACCGGCGAAGGCGCGTCGATCGCCGCCGAGGCGGGCCTGCCGCTGGTGATCGGCGATCTGCGCGGCAGGGAGCGGATGCTGGGCGCCATCGACGCCTACCGGTCCGCGTTCCGGCCGTCGGCGTGGGCCGAGGAACCGTACGTCGTGATCGCGGGCACCGTCGCCGTCGCCGCGACCGAGGAGGAGGCGCGGAGCCTGCTGATCCCGGAGGCCTGGTCGCTCGCCCACTCCCGCACCCAGGGCGTCTTCCCGCCCCTCAGGCCCGTGGAGGAGATCCGGCGGCTCCCCATGACCGACAGGCAGCGCGGGTTCTTGGAGTCGGGGCTGACGGGGCACGTGTACGGCACGGAGGAGCAGGCCGGCGACGCGCTGGAGCGCGTGGTGAAGGAGAGCGGGGCGCAGGAGGTGCTGGTGACGACCAGTACGTACGACCGCGCGGCGCTGCTCGACTCGTACCGCCGACTGGCTGGCGTGGCGGGCCTGACCAGCGCAAACACCTAGAATTACGGAATGCCCGACTCTCGCATCGACGGCCACGACCCGTACGTCCGCGTCCGCGGCGCCCGCGAGCACAACCTCGCCGGCGTGGATGTGGACGTCCCGCGGGACGCGATCGCCGTCTTCACCGGGGTGTCCGGCTCCGGCAAGTCCTCGCTCGCGTTCGGGACGATCTACGCGGAGGCCCAGCGCCGCTACTTCGAGTCGGTCGCGCCGTACGCCCGGCGGCTGATCCACCAGGTGGGGGCCCCGAAGGTCGGCGAGATCACCGGGCTTCCCCCTGCCGTCTCCCTCGAACAGCGCCGCTCCTCGCCGAACACGCGCTCATCGGTCGGCACGGTCACGACGCTCTCCAACTCGCTGCGCATGCTCTTCTCCCGTGCCGGTACATATCCGGCCGGGGCCTCACGGCTCGACTCCGACGCGTTCTCGCCGAACACCGCCGCCGGCGCCTGCCCCGAGTGCCACGGTCTGGGCCTCGTCCACGAGACCAGCGAGGAACTCCTCGTACCGGACCGGGAGTTGTCGATCAGGGAGGGTGCCGTCGCCGCGTGGCCCGGTGCCTGGCAGGGCAAGAACCTCCGCGACGTGCTGGACGCGCTCGGCCACGACATCGACCGCCCGTGGCGGGAGCTCGACGCGAAGGACCGGGAGTGGATCCTCTTCACGGAGGAGCAGCCGGTCGTCACGGTCCATCCGGTACGGGAGGCGGGGCGCATCCAACGCCCCTACCAGGGAACGTACATGAGCGCCCGGCGCTATGTGATGCACACGTTCTCCGACTCGAAGAGCGCCACACTGCGGGCGAAGGCCGAGCGCTTCCTGACCAGCGCGCCGTGCCCGGTCTGCGGGGGCAGCCGGCTCCGCCCCGAGGCACTCGCGGTGACCTTCGCGGGCCGGACGATCGCCGAGCTGGCCGCTCTTCCGCTGACGGCTCTCGCGGGGCACCTGACGGACCACGGCGGTTCGGAGACCGCGCGGTTCCTGACCGAGGATCTCGTCGCGCGGATCGGCACGGTGACCGAGCTGGGCCTCGGTTATCTCAGCCTGGACCGCACCACCCCGTCGCTCTCCAGCGGCGAACTCCAACGACTGCGCCTGGCAACCCAGTTGCGTTCGGGGCTGTTCGGCGTCGTGTACGTCCTCGACGAGCCGTCCGCGGGTCTGCACCCGGCCGACACCGAGGCGCTGCTGGTCGTCCTCGACCGCCTCAAGGCCGCCGGCAACACGGTGTTCGTGGTCGAGCACCATCTCGACGTGATCCGCCACGCCGACTGGATCGTGGACGTCGGCCCGCGGGCGGGGGTGCACGGCGGCCGGGTGCTGCACAGCGGTCCGCCGGAGGAACTGGCGGGGGTGGAGGAGTCGGCGACCCGCCGCTTCCTCTTCGACCGCGCGCCCGCCCCCGGGCGTACGGTGCGCCGGCCCACCGGCTGGCTGCGTACCGGACCGGTCACGCGGCACAACCTCAAGGCGGTCGAGGCGGCCTTCCCGACCGGTGTCCTCACGGCGGTGACCGGGGTCTCGGGGTCGGGCAAGTCGACCCTGGTCGGCACGCTGGGCGAGGAACTGGAGGGAGTGCAGCGGCTGGTGACGGTGGACCAGAGGCCGATCGGGCGGACACCGCGCTCCAACCTCGCGACGTACACCGGTCTCTTCGACGTGGTGCGCAAGCTGTTCACGGCCACCGAGGAGGCCCGGGCGCGCGGGTACAAGGCGGGGCGGTTCTCGTTCAACGTACCCGGCGGGCGGTGCGAGACCTGTCAGGGCGAGGGCTTCGTCTCGGTCGAGCTGCTGTTCCTGCCGAGCACGTACGCCCCCTGCCCCGACTGCCGGGGCGCCCGCTACAACCCGGAGACGCTCGAGGTGCGGCTGCGGGGTCTCACGATCGCGGAGGTCCTGGATCTGACGGTCGAGTCGGCGGCCGGCTTCTTCGCCGACACCCCGGCGGCCGCCCGCAGCCTGCGCACACTGCTCGACGTCGGGCTCGGCTATCTGCGGCTCGGCCAGCCGGCGACCGAACTGTCCGGGGGCGAGGCGCAGCGCATCAAGCTCGCCGCCGAGCTCCAGCGGCTGCGCCGCGGACACACCCTCTACGTCCTGGACGAGCCGACGACCGGCCTCCACCCGGCGGACGTGGAGGTGCTGATGCGCCAGCTCCACGGCCTGGTCGACGCCGGGCATTCGGTGGTCGTCGTCGAGCACGACATGGACGTCGTCGCCACGGCGGACTGGGTGCTCGACCTCGGTCCGGGCGGTGGTGAGGAGGGCGGCAGGATCGTGGCCGAGGGCCCACCGCACAGGGTGGCGACCGCGTCGGAGAGCCGGACCGCGCGCTATCTCGCGGCCCGGCTCGGCGGCTGAGGCACCCCCTGTGAGCCCTACCGGGGCTCGACGAACCGGACCTCCGGGCTCACCTTGATCACCCCTCGCCCCCCGCCGCCGATCCGGGTCGAGCGGAACGTCGTCGTGGGGCGCTTCTCCACGTCGAGCATGTCCGCGGCCCGCACATGCGCGTCGCGGTCCGCGTTGCCCGTGTCGAGGGAGGGACCGGCCGGCCCGCCGCCGGGCACCCTGCGCGCGGTCGGCGGCCGACCGGGACGGCCGGAGGGCATCGTGCGGCGGGCCGCGCCCCCTTACCGGCGGGCGGACCTGCGTGTCGCGCGGAGCCATTCCCTGTTCATGGCCGCGATCGACGGGAGCGGGATCCCCTTCGGGCAGGCCGTCGCGCACTCCCCGGTGAGGGTGCAGCCGCCGAAGCCCTCGGCATCCATCTGTCCGACCATGTCGAGGACACGGGTCTCCCGCTCCGGGGAGCCCTGGGGCAGCACGTTCAGGTGGTTGACCTTCGCCGAGGTGAAGAGCATCGCCGAGCCGTTCGGGCAGGCGGCCACGCACGCGCCGCAGCCGATGCACTCGGCGTGCTCGAACGCGAAGTCGGCGTCGGCCTTCGGCACCGGCGTCGCGTGGGCCTCCGGAGCCGAGCCCGTGGGGGCGCTGATGTAGCCGCCGGCCTGGATGATGCGGTCGAAGGCGGAGCGGTCGACCACCAGGTCCTTGACGACGGGGAAGGCGGAGGCCCGCCACGGCTCGACGTCGATGGTGTCTCCGTCGCGGAAGGACCGCATGTGTAGCTGGCAGGTGGTGGTGCGCTCGGGGCCGTGGGCGTCTCCGTCGATGACCAGGCTGCACGCGCCGCAGATGCCCTCGCGGCAGTCGTGGTCGAAGGCGACGGGGTCCTCCCCGCGCAGGATGAGTTCCTCGTTGAGCGTGTCGAGCATCTCCAGGAACGACATGTCGGAGGAGATGCCGTCGACGTCGTAGGTGGCCATGGCGCCGGGGGCGTCGGCGTTCTTCTGGCGCCAGACGCGCAGGGTGAGCTTCATGCGTAGCTCCGCTGGGTGGGGTGGACGTACTCGAAGACGAGGTCTTCCTTGTGCAGGACGGGGGCGCCGCTCTCGGTGAACTCCCAGGCCGCCACGTACGAGAACTCCTCGTCGCGCCGCGCGGCCTCGCCGTCCGGCGTCTGGGACTCCTCGCGGAAGTGGCCGCCGCAGGACTCGGCGCGGTGGAGCGCGTCGAGGCACATCAGCTCGGCCAGTTCGAGGTAGTCGACGATCCGGTTGGCCTTCTCCAGCGACTGGTTGAACTCCGTTCCGGTGCCGGGGACCTTGATCCGGCGCCAGAACTCCTCGCGGATCCGTGGGATGCGCCTCAGCGCCTTGCGCAGGCCCTCGTCGGTGCGGGCCATGCCGCAGAACTCCCACATCAGTTCGCCGAGTTCACGGTGGAAGGAGTCCGGGGTGCGGTCCCCGTCCACGGCGAGCAGGAGGTTGATCCGGTCCTCGGTCTCGGCCAACACCTCGCGCACCACCGGGTGTTCGTCGGTGACGGGCTCGCTGTGCGGATGGCGCGCGAGATAGTCGTTGATGGTGGAGGGCAGGACGAAGTAGCCGTCGGCGAGGCCCTGCATCAGCGCGGAGGCGCCCAGCCGGTTGGCGCCGTGGTCGGAGAAGTTGGCCTCGCCGATGGCGAACAGGCCCGGGACGGTGGTCTGGAGGTCGTAGTCGACCCAGAGTCCGCCCATCGTGTAGTGGACGGCGGGATAGATCCGCATCGGGACCTCGTAGGGGTTCTCGGCGGTGATCCGCTCGTACATCTCGAAGAGGTTGCCGTACTTCTCCTCGACGGCCTTCCGGCCCATCCGGCGGATGGCGTCGGCGAAGTCGAGGTAGACGCCGTCCCGTCGCCCACCACCACCCTCAGCCGAGGAGCCTTCGGCTCCGCCCGTCTGTCCCTGACCGCCGGGGCCGACACCACGCCCCTCGTCACAGACGTTCTTCGCGGCGCGGGAGGCGATGTCACGCGGGACGAGGTTGCCGAAGGAGGGATAGGTGCGCTCCAGGTAGTAGTCGCGCTCGTCCTCGGGGATCTCGGCGGCCGGGCGGGTGTCGCCCTTCGCCTTGGGGACCCAGATGCGGCCGTCGTTGCGCAGCGACTCGCTCATCAGCGTCAGCTTGGACTGGTGGTCGCCGGTGCGCGGGATGCAGGTGGGGTGGATCTGGGTGAAGCAGGGGTTGGCGAAGTACGCCCCGCGCCGGTGGGCCCGCCAGACGGCGGTGGCGTTGGAGTTCATGGCGTTCGTCGACAGGTAGAAGACGTTGCCGTAGCCGCCGCTGGCGAGGACCACCGCGTCCGCGTAGTGGGTGGAGACCGCGCCGGTGATCAGGTCACGGGCGACGATGCCGCGCGCCCGGCCTTCGACCACGATCAGGTCGAGCATCTCGGTGCGGGCGTGCATCTCGACGTTGCCCGCGGCGATCTGGCGGGAGAGCGCCTGGTACGCGCCGAGGAGCAGCTGCTGGCCCGTCTGGCCGCGGGCGTAGAAGGTGCGGGAGACCTGGACGCCGCCGAACGAGCGGGTGTCGAGGAGTCCGCCGTACTCGCGGGCGAAGGGGACGCCCTGGGCGACGCACTGGTCGATGATCTCCACCGAGATCTGCGCGAGGCGGTGGACGTTGGACTCGCGGGCGCGGAAGTCGCCGCCCTTGACGGTGTCGTAGAAGAGGCGGTGGATGGAGTCGCCGTCGTTGCGGTAGTTCTTGGCCGCGTTGATGCCGCCCTGGGCGGCGATGGAGTGTGCGCGGCGCGGGGAGTCCTGGTAGCAGAACTGGACGACGTGGTAGCCCTGTTCGGCAAGGGTCGCGCCGGCGGAGCCGCCGGCCAGGCCGGTGCCGACGACGATGACGGTGTGCTTGCGGCGGTTGGCGGGGTTGACCAGCTTGGCCTGGAAGCGGCGGGTGTCCCAGCGTTCGGCGATGGGCCCCGCGGGGGCCTTGTGGTCGACGACCGGCTCACCGGTCGTGAAGTCGAGAAGGCTCATGTCAGCTCACCACTCCGGTCATGACGGCTACGGGTACGGAGATGAAGGCCGCGGTCAGGACGAGCGCGAGGCCGCCTCCGAGGGTCCTGAGCAGCCGCTCGCGCCGGGCGTTGCCGACGCCGAGGGTCTGGGCGGCGCTCCAGAAGCCGTGGCGGACGTGAAGTCCGACGGCGAGCATGGCGACGATGTAGATGACGTTGCCGTACCACGTGGAGAAGGTGTCGACGACGTTCTGGTAGGGGCGACCCTCCTGGAAGCCGCCGGTGTGGACGGTGCCGGTGGTCAGGTCCAGGATGTGCCAGACGATGAAGAGGGCCAGGATGATCCCGCCCCAGCGCATGGTGCGCGTGGCGTACGAGGACCGCTTGCGGCGGTGGACGTAGCCGGTGGGGCGGGCCTTGATGTCGCGCCTGCTGAGCTGGTACGCGGAGACGGCGTGGCAGGCCACGGCGGCGAGCAGCACGATCCGGACGAGCCAGAGGGCCCAGGAGTAGTGCAGGACCGGTGCGCCCATGGTGCGCAGCCAGTGGCCGTAGTTGTTGAACTCCTCGGGGCCGAAGAACACCTTGAGGTTGCCCACGACGTGGGCCACGAGGTAGCCGAGCATGAGCAGACCGCTGACGGCCATGACGGTCTTCTTGCCGATGGTCGAGGACCAGAAGCCGCGGGGGCGGGTGGGCGGCGGAGGTGCCGTCTTCGTTGCCAGAGCCATGCATCCGACGCTAGGGGCGAAGGGCCCGAGAGGTCCAAGACATGGTACGGCTCATCTCGATAGACTGAGCCTATGCAGTTCCAGCAGCTCCAGTACTTCGTGGCGGTGGCCGAGACCCGGCACTTCACGCGTGCCGCCGAGCGGGTGCATGTCTCCCAGCCCTCGCTCTCGCAGCAGATCCGGGCCCTGGAGAAGGAGCTGGGGGCGGAGCTGTTCAGCAGGGCGCGGGGGAACATCACGCTGACCGACGCGGGCGAGGCACTGCTGCCGCTGGCGCGCCGGATCCTCGCGGACACGGACACGGCGCGGCACGAGGTGCAGGAGCTGGTGCAGCTGAGGCGCGGGCGGGTGCGGCTCGGTGCGACGCCCAGCCTCTGCACGGGTCTGCTGCCGGACGTGCTGCGCGCCTTCCACGATCTCCACCCGGGGATCCGGCTGCTCATCGAGGAGGGCGGCTCGCACGATCTCGTACGGGGGCTGGCGCGCGGCGCGCTCGACCTGGCGCTCGTGGTGCTGCCGCTGCCGACGCCGTCCCCGGCCCTGACGACGGTGGAGCTGCTGCGCGAGGACCTGGTGGTGGTGTCGAGCGCGGCTGCCAGGGCGCCGGCCCGTCCGGTACGGATCGCCGATCTGCGCGACCAGCCGCTGGTGATGTTCCGGCACGGCTACGACCTGCGGGAGCTGACGGTGGCCGCGTGCCGGGCGGAGGGCTTCGAGCCCACGTTCACGGTGGAGGGCGGCGAGATGGACGCGGTGCTCGGTTTCGTCCGGGCGGGACTCGGGGTGGCGGTGGTACCTGCCATGGTCGCGGCCCGCGCGGGCCGCGACCTCCGGGTCACGGCCCTCGCCCGTCCGGGCCTGCGCCGTACGATCGCGTTGGCCCACCGCAGCGACGTCGCGCCGCCCCGGGCGGCACGGGAGCTGCAGCGCCTGCTCCTCCGCTCCACCTGAGCGCGCCCCGTCGAGGGCGTGCACCGTCCCGGCGGGACGCGTGGCGGGTGCTACACCGCGTCCGCCAGGAGCAGCGAGTGGATGCGGTCCGGGGCTCCCGGGCGGGCGTAGTACCAGCCCTGGGCGGTGTCGCAGCCGAGCTCCCTGAGCTGCTGCGCCTGCGCGCCCGTCTCCACGCCCTCCACCGTCACCGCCAGTTCCAGGCTGTGCGCGAGGGAGACGATGCCCTCCACGATCTTGAGGTCGACCGGGTCCGCCGGGTGCTGCTGCATGCCCTGGGTGAAGGAACGGTCCAGCTTCAGGACGCTGACCGGCAGCCGCCGCAGGTTGGCCAGGTTCGAGTAGCCCGTGCCGAAGTCGTCCAGCGCGATGTCCACGCCCATCTCGGCGAGCTGGCGCAGCGGCTTCAGCAGGTCGTCGTCGGCGCCGATCAGAGCCGACTCGGTGACCTCGAGGCAGAGCGCGCCCGGTTCGAGGCCCGAGCGCTCCAGGACGTCGACGGTGTCGGCGACCAGGCGCGGATGGTGCAGCTGGGTGGGCGAGAGGTTGACGTTGATGTGCAGCGGGCCGCCGTCGGCGTGCCGGGCCTGCCAGAACCGGGCCTGGCGGACGGCCTCCTGGAGAACCCAGCGGCCCAGCGGCACGATCAGTCCGGTGTTCTCCGCGAGCGGTATGAACCGGTCGGGCCCGAGGACGCCGTGCTGCGGATGGCACCACCGTACGAGCGCCTCGGCGCCGTGCACGCTCCCGTCGCCGAGATGCACCAGCGGCTGGTACTCGATGAAGAACTCGCCGCGCTCCAGGGCCGCCGGAAGCGCGGTGGTCAGCCCGTGACGGGTGATGGCGCGGGCGTCGGCCTCGGCGTCGGCGAACTCGAAGCGGTTCCCGCCGGCCGACTTGGCGCGGTACATCGTGATGTCGGCGCTGCGCAGCACCTCGGCCGGTGTCCGCTCCCCCGCCGGTCCCTCGACGACGCCGACGCTGCCGCGGACCGTCAGCTCACGGCCGTCGATCCGGACGGGGGTGGCGAGTGTGGCGAGGATGCGGTTGGCCAGCTCGACGACCTCGCGCTCGGTGTGCGGGCCGGTGGTCAGCGCGACGAACTCGTCGCCGCCCAGGCGGGCCACCATCTCGCCAGGGGCGGTGGCGCAGCTCTGCAGCCGGTCGGCGACCTCGACGAGCAGCCGGTCCCCGGTGGCGTGGCCGAGACTGTCGTTGATGGCCTTGAAGCCGTCGAGGTCGAGGTAGCAGAGGCCGAAACGGCCGCCGTCGGCCGAGGTGAGCGCCTTCTCCAGGCGCTCGAAGAACAGGGTCCGGTTGGGCAGCCCGGTGAGCGCGTCATGGGTCGCCTCGTAGCGCAGGCGCAGGTTGAGCAGCCGCCGCTCGGTGGTGTCCTCCAGGAGCGCGAGCTGGTACTGCGGGAAGCCCTCGGCGTCGCGCAGCAGCGAGACCGTGAGGTTCGTCCACAGGACGGTGCCGTCGCCCCGGTAGTACGGCTTCTCCACGCGGTAGTGCTCGCGCTCGCCGCGCACGAGTTCGTCGTAGAGCTTCCAGACGTGCGGGCCGTCCTCGGGGTGGGCCCACTCCGTGACCTTGCGGGCGCGGATCTGCCCGTCCACGCCGCCGAACATCCGGGTGAGGGTCTCGTTGACCTCCAGGACGTTCCCTTCGAGGTCGGCGATGCCGATCCCGACCGCCGCCCCGTCGAACACCGCCCGGAAGCGGCTCTCGGTGGTGTGCAGGGCGACTTCGGCGGCGTTGCGGGCGCTGAGCGCGGAGCGGGCGATGGCCTCCTGCTCGGCGCGGGTCCGCTCGCGCAGGGCCTGGGCGAAGCCGGCCGCCATGGCGTGCTGGAGCCGTGAACAGCGGGCCCGCAGCTCCTCCGTGGAGGTGCCCTCCTCGTCGCCGCAGTAGAGCACCAGGTACGCGTCGATGACCCCGAGGGTGCGGCTGAGCGCGTCGGGTTCCGTGCAGTGGATGCCGACCAGCGCGGCGCCTGCGCTATGGGCGGGCGCCGTGTCCAGGGACCGGTCGTGCAGCGCGGCGCACAGCTCGCGGGCGAGCGGCATCAGGTGCTGCTCGAACTCGGCGCGGGTCATGGAGGTGGCCGTGACAGGGAAGGTGGCCCGGCTCCAGATGGTCACGAACCGCCGGAGTCTGTCTTCGAGGCTGTCCGGTTCCGCGCCGGAGCCTGACGGCTGCGACGGCACCTTCACGCCTTGCGCCCCACGCCTGCGAAGCCCGAGAAGGCGTAGGGATCCTCCTCCTCGACCGGGCTTTCGGGCCGCCACTCCGGCATGGAGACCACGCCCGGCTCGACCGGCTCGCAGCCCTCGAAGAAGCGGCTGATCTCGGCGTGCGAGCGCATGACGAGGGGGCTGCGGATCTGGCGGTACACGCCGACGGTGCCCGCGGCGTCGTCCTGCGACAGAGGGATGCCCTCGTAGGAGGCGTGGGTCAGCACGAGCAGGCTGCCGGGGGCGAGGGCGTCGAGCAGTTCGGTGACCGCCGCGCGCGGCTCGTCCTCGTCCTCCAGGAAGTGCAGGACGGCCACCAGCAGCAGCGCCACGGGCCGTTCCAGGTCCAGGAGTCGGCGGACCTCCGGGCTGTCCAGGATCTCCCGGGGCTCGCGCAGGTCGGCCGCGACGACGGCGGCACGCTCCTCGCCCTCCAGCACGGCCCGGCTGTGCGCGACGGCCACCGGGTCGTGGTCGACGTACACCACGCGCGCGTCGGGCGAGGCTGCCATGGCGACCTCGTGGACGTTGCCGAACGTCGGTATGCCGGAGCCTATGTCGAGGAACTGGGTGACTCCCTCGGCGACGGCGTAGCGCACTGCGCGGCGCATGAAGGCACGGTTCGCCTGCATGACCTTGGGGAGTCCCGGCATGAACTCCATGGCCTTGCGGGCCGCTTCACGGTCGACCTCGAAATTGTGCGAGCCGCCCAGATAGAAGTCGTACATTCGGGACACGCTCGGCACCGAAATATCGATGCCCGGCGGGGCCCAGGCGGGACGCTCCATCAATGTCTCCAACGAGTCAACCACGGGGGATACGGCCAGGTGTTCGCGGCCGGTGTTCGAGCAGAGGCTACTGATCGCCCGTCGCGAGAGCGAGTGGAAACGGAAATTCGCGGTCCGTTCTTCGTCACACGCCATTGGCACGTGCGAGTGGAAGAGAAGAGTTCACGCCTTCAGCTCGTGCATTTTCACGTGCATACGGACGTGCGCCGGGACAAACGCAAAAAAAAAAGGAAGGAGGGGGGAGAAAGAAAAAAAAAGGAAAAGAGGGAAGACCCCTGGCGCCCCCCCCCCCCT
>NZ_JBHUYJ010000011.1:0-70227 GCF_042668715.1 Streptomyces sp. NPDC057271 | reverse complement strand
GGCCGGAAGCGCGGCGCGGGGGACCTACTTGGGCGCTCCGACCAGCTTTCCCTCGGGGGACACGGCGTACCAGGTGCCGCCCACACCCTGGCCGTTGGTGTCTCCGGGCTCCTCGTCGCCGGCGAAGGTGTAGAGGGGCCAGCAGTCGATGGTCTGCTGCTTGATGCCGTCGGGCCGGGAGAAGGTGACGAAGCCCTTCTTCGTGATGCCCTCGATGTCGTTCTTGTCGACGGGGGCGACAACCGGCCACTTCTCCAGGCAGGCGCCGGTGCAGGCCGTCTTCATGGGCCAGGCGGAATCCTTCTTGAAGCGGTAGACCGTCATTCCCCGCGAATCGACCACGATGTCACCGAGCTTGGGGTCCTTGTGCACCGAGAGTCCGGCCGCGTCCGTCACCGGCTCCTCCTCGGCACCCTCCTCCGCGGCTCCGCCGTCGGCCGCCGCCGAGGCCTTCTTGCCGTCGGGGGCGGAGGCGAACCAGGTGCCGCCGACACCCTGGCCGTTGACGTCTCCGGGCTTGGTGTCCTTGGCGTATCGGTACATCGGCCAGCCGCCGAGCGTCAGTTGCTTGCTGCCGTCGGCGCGGGTCACCTCGCCCAGCAGCGAAGCGTCCACTCCGGCCGGGGCCTTGGCACCCTCCGCGCTGACCACGGGCCACGCCTTGGCGCAGTCGCCCTCGCAGGTGGCCTTCGGCGGGGAGGCGGAGTCCTTGTCGAAGCGGTAGAGCGTGAAGCCCTCGCTGTCGGTGACCACCTTGCCGAGCTGTTTGGTGGACGCCACCGCCATCTGCCCGGCGGGCTCCGCCTCGCCGCCGCCGCTGTCGCCGTAACCCCCTGAGGCGTATCCGCCGGAGCTGTAGCCGCTGTCGGCGGGGGCTCCGGCCGGGTTGGCGGCTCCCGCGGGCTGACCGCCCAGTGTCTGGTCGCCCTGCTCCTGACCGCACGCCGTCGTCAGTGCGAGCATCGCCGCCGCCGTCAGTGCGAGCGCCGCGTTCCCCCAGGTCTTCATCTCAACTCCCGTTGCTTCATTGCTTGTCGGCGCAGCCTCCGCGGCCGCTTCACGGCATTGGATACGGGGCTCGGAGGCGCCGCACTCAACGTCGGCGCAGAAAACTTTCGGAGATCGTCAAACCACCGACCGCCGAGATCCCCTCCATCCGGGGAATCCGGCCCGATTCCCCGCGTGCTGGGCCTGGGCTGTGATCATGCTCTTCGGCGTGTCTGTGTCTCTGTACGGATCTCTCCTCGCGCGGTCACTGGCGGCCGCCGCGCTGCTGTGGCTGCTCGCGGCCCCGGCGCCCGCGGCCGCCGATGCCTGCGCCTACGCCGTGACGGGGCCGGGGGGCTCGAACACCTCGGTCGCGGGCGCCGGGCCGGACGCGTGTTCGCCCACGCCCACTCCCCCGCCCCCGTGTCCCGAGCCCACGCCGGAACCCACCCCGGAGCCCACCCCGCAACCGACTCCCTCGCCCACACCGGAACCCACACCGGAACCGACACCGGAACCGACGAAGGAGCCGACGCCGCCGAAACCCGCGCCACCGCCCCCTCCCGCGCGTGCGGATCCTCCGCCTCCGCCACGGCCCGACCCGCCGAGCCGGGCTCCGGCCCCGCCGCCACCGGCGCCCGCTCCCCCGCCGCCGTCGCCGACGCCGCCGCCGTCGCCGACGCCGACGGCGCGTGCGCGACCGCCGGCACCGGCACCCGCGCCCGTCGCCCTGCCCGAGTACCGCCGGACCGCTCGGCCCCAACCCACGGGCGGGCCCTCGCTCGTCTCCCTGATGCTGCTGGTCACCGCCCCCGCGGTGCTCGCGACAGCGATCCTGCGCCCGCGCTCCCGCTGAGCCCCGCCGAAGGGAACACCATGTCCGAATGGCTTGTCCTGACCATCGCCATGGCCGCCGCCTGCGCGGTCGTCCTCACCATCGTCGTCATCAACAACCGCAGGGTCCCCGACGACGACGACCCCAGCGAGACCCCCGACGTCATGGAGTACATGACCATGATGATCGGCGTGATCTACGCGATCGTGCTCGGCCTCGCGATCGCCGGCGTCTGGGAGGCGCGCGGCGCGGCCCAGGAGACCGTCCGCCAGGAGGCCCAGGCGCTGCACGAGATCTCGGCCCGGGTCGAGGTGTACCCGGCCGACGTCCGGGACCGGATCCGCGCCGACGTCGACGCGTACGCCTCGTACGTGGTCGACGAGGAGTGGACCCACATGTCCGAGCACGGCGAACTCAGCGAACAGGGCACCCGGCTGCTCGAACAGGTGCGCAGGAGCGTGACCGACTACCGGCCGGCCGACGACCACGAGGGGCAGGCGTACCAACCGCTCGTGGACCAGGTGGCCGTGGTGGACGACGCGCGGGGTTCCCGGGGGCAGAACGCGGGGGCGACCATGCCGGGAGTGGTGTGGTTCGGCCTGATCATCGGCGCGCTGGTGACGGTCGGACTGATCTTCACCCTGCAGATCCGGCGCACCGGCCGGGAACTGCTGCTCGCGGGTCTGTTCAGCGCGCTCATCGCCTTCCTGCTCTTCCTGATCTGGGACTTCGACGCCCCGTTCGGGCGCGGGATCTCGGCGACGGCCACACCGTTCACCGACCTGTTCCCGCACCTCACGCGTTAGCGGCGGCCCGCGACACGCCCGCAGGGCCGTACGGGGGACAACGGTCCCCCATTCGCCCGTCTGGGATCGCGGCTGTGGTAGTGCGCTCCTAGCGTCTCCGGTATCGAGGTGTATGCCCTGTCCTTGTGCGGAAACCGCTTCCGCGGCTGCTCCTCGGGGACCCGGAGGAACCCATGCGCGCGATACGTGCCGTGTCCACAGCCCTGCTGGGGGCGGCCACCCTCGCCCTGGCCGCTCCCGTCGCCTCCGCGGCGGACGGCGCACCCGCACCGAACCCCCAGGCCGCCGGAGCGAAGGCACCGGGCGATTTCGTCGTGACCCCCTCGTTGGTGGCGCCGGGCGGCCGGGTGACGCTCACCGCGCCCGGTTGCCGCAGTACGGCGATGGCGTCGGCGGGCATCTTCGACACGGTCACCATCGCCCCCGGATCCTCGGCCACCGCCGTGGTGGACGCCGACGCCCGGCGCGGTGCCGTCTACACCGTGGCGTTCAACTGCACCGGCGGCATCACGGACACCGTCAACCTGACCATCAGCGGAACCACCGCGACCCCGACCACGAGTTCGACCATCCTCACCACACCGCGTGGTGTCCAGGGCGGTCTCGGCGGTTCCGTCGACGAGGTCGACACGGTGATGCTGGCGGCCGGCGCGGGTCTCGTCCTCGCCGCAGCCACCGGAACCGTGTACGTCGTACGACGCCGGTCACAGCTCGACCGGGGCCGGCGGCACTGACGGCGGGGGTGCGGTCGCCCGCGCCGCTCACCAACGGCCCGCGGAACCCGCCGAGCCCGTCGCCCCCGAGTCCCTGAGACAGGACTCGGGGGCGACGGGCGTATCCGGCCGACCGGGAGGTTCGGCGGTCAGGCCCTTCCGCCGCTCATACGGCGCCGGGCGATGAAGAGACCACCGCCGAGCGCTGCCGCGGCGACGAGCGATCCGCCGACGGCCATCTCCGTGGAGCTGGGCGCGAGCGAGCCGCCGAGGCCGCCCTGCGCGCCCTGGCCGGCCAGCACGCGGAACGTCTGGGTGAGCGTGCGGCCGCCGCACTGGACGGCCAGGTTGTACTGACCCGGCGTGGCGTGGTCGTGGATACGGGCGGTGGCGGTGGACACCCCGTTGACGTTGCCGGAGAGGGTGACCGTCGGGAAGGCGTTGGACGTGACCCGGCCGCCGGGGCAGTTCCGGACGGAGATCGTGAGGATACCGCCCTGGTGCACGGCGAACGGGGAGACGGTGACGCTGTTGGCGCCGTCACCACCCCGGTCGACCTGGTGGGCGCTGACAGCCACGTGGTGGGGCCCGTGGGTGGCGGCGGCGAGTGGGGCGGCGAGCCCGACCGCCGCGAACGCGGTGGCGGTCACCGCCAGAGTGCGTGCAGCACGCATGGTTGAACCTCCAGTGGAAGACGCCCCAAAGCGGTGCTCCGGGAAGTTCGACGAGTACGCCTTCCATGACGAACACTCACAAGCGGTGGCGCACCGCGCATTTCGGCACTGGTCCACCCCGGTGAGGCGACACGCCGGGGAAACGACCCTTGATCTGACGGAGTCGCAGGTCACAGCCCACCAGGGCGATTGTCCGACGAATACTCGGATGGGCCATCGTCCGTGTCACCCGGCCCGCCCCCGCGCGCGAAGGGTTCGGGGCCCGCCGGCCCCGTCCCGGCACCCGTCCGGCCCTCCTCCGCCGCCCGGCCGCCACCCGTTCGCCCCGCTCTGATCGCCGGTCCGGCCCGCCGCCCTTACCGTTTCGACGACGCCACGAAGGGAGAACCATGCGCCCCAAGGATTTCAGCGTCTTCGAGCCGAGAAGGAGGCGCCAGCCGTGGGGCGTCCTGACTCTCGTCATGCTGTCCGGTCTGGCGATGATGCGCAATGGAGTCGACGTCGAGCACGGCCCGCCGCAGCCCGCTGCCGCCGCGGCCCTCGACACCCGCCTGACCGGCCCCGCGCCCCCCAAGGCCGCCGGTGTGGAGCCCCTTCCCCCCGCCCCCGCCTCGCGCATCAGGATCGCCTCGATCTCGGTCAACGCCCCGATCATGGACGTGGGTCTGGACGCCGCCGGGTGGATCGAGGCCCCGCCCCCGCAGGACCCCAACATGGCGGGCTGGTACCAGAACGGCATCGCGCCCGGTCAGCGCGGCACGGCCGTCGTCGTCGGGCACGTCGACAACGAGGCGGGCCCCGCGGTCTTCTACGGCCTCGGCTCACTGGAGAAGGGGCAGCACATCGAGGTGGAGCGGTACGACGGCCGGGCGGCGGTCTTCGAGATCTACGGCATCGAGGTGTACGCAAAGAACGACTTCCCCGGGGCCGCGGTCTACGGCGACACAGGGGCACCCGAACTCCGGGTCATCACCTGCGGCGGCGGATACTCGCGGGCGCACGGCTACGACGGCAACGTGGTGGTCTACGCCCGCATGATCGGCTCCAACTGAGCGGTCGCCGCATCCGCGCGAAGGCCCCCGGCGCTCCAGGCGCCGGGGGCCGCGCCGTACCGACTCAGCGCCGCGGCACGGTGATGCTGTAGCCGGCGGCGAGGAGTTCGGGCAGGTACCGCTTCAGCGCGGCGACGCTCTGGGAGCGGTCGCCTCCCGCGTCGTGCGAGAGGACGACGACGCCGGGCGCCGCCCCGTCCAGGACCGCGCGCACGATGCTGCCGGTGCCCGGCTCCTTCCAGTCGAGGGTGTCGACGGTCCAGGCGAGCGGCTCCATGCCCAGCTCGGCGCCGATCTCGAAGGAGTGCCGGTTCCACGCCCCGAACGGGGCGCGGTACCAGAGCGGAGCCGAACCGACGAGCTTCTCGACCAGATCGCTGGTGGAGCCCAGTTCGTCCCGGATGCGGGAGGGGCGCAGCCTGGGCATCAGGGGATGGGACCACGAGTGGTTGCCGACCACGTGCCCGTCGGCGGCCATCTCCCGCACCAGGTCCCGGTTCTCGACCGCCATCTCGCCGCAGACGAAGAACATCGCCCGGCAGCCGTGGCGGCGCAGGGTCGCGAGGATCTCCGGCGTGTAGCGGGGGTCGGGGCCGTCGTCGAAGGTGAGCACCATCGAGCGGCCGACGCCGGACATCCTCAGGAACGGCCGCTGCCGGACGGGTGGGAGGGCCCGCCGGAAGGCCGGGGGCGCGTACGCCGTCATCGGCTGGAGCCGGTACGAGGACGGCCTCAGCCGCGCTCCCGCCTGCGGCCCCGCCACCGGACCGCCGCCGGGGGCCGGCCGTCCCTCCGGGCCGGAAGCCTCCGGCGCGGTGCCGGGGGGCGCCGTGAGACGGTCTGCCGAGAGGACTCCGACCGTCGCCGTGGCACCGAGGGCGGCGGCGATGCGCAGGATCGTCCGCCGCCCGCTGGGCTTCTCATCCTTTTTCATGACTTATAGCTCGCACGGTCGAACACCGGTGTGGCTCATCCACACCGACGGACCGCCCGAAAGCACCCGTTGGGCGCACACCCCGGGCGATGCGCGCCCTCGTGAGAACGCGACCGCACGAGGGGGGTGGGCCCACATCGGGGAACGGGCCCGCGGGTGGCCTACTCCCCCATCACCAGGCCGTCCTTCGCGGCTCCGCGGCCGAGGACGACCTCACGGATGGAATCACGCACGTCGGTCAGGGGCTCCCCCTTCCTGATCGCGGCGTTGAGGTCGACCACCCGGCCACGGCCGGTGTCGAACCACTGAGGGAGGAACTCCGCCTTGGCGACCTCCCACCGCGCCCCGTTGGCGGTCGGCGGGGTGAAGGTGAAGCGCGCGAGGGTGCCCTGGTTGCCGCGGGGATCGAAGGCGCCCTGGTGGTTGACCATGTCGCCGGCGATCTGGTCCCCCATCCCGTAGACGATCCAGGTGCCGTTGACCTTCTCGTACGCCTGCGGGACGTGGGCGTGTGTGCCGAGGATGAGGTCGATGTCCGGCCTGCCGCCGCTCTTCGACGACGTGAGGGACCGACCGAGCGTGAGCTGTCGCCGATCCGGGGCGGTCTGCCACTCCGTTCCCCAGTGGATGCTGACCACGACGACGTCGGCGCCGGCCTTCCGCGCGGCCCTGGCGTCGGCGACGATCTTCGCCTCGTCGATCAGGTTGACCGCCCACGGCTGCCCCGCCGGCAAGGGGTAGCCGTTGGTGTCGTAGGTGTACGCGAGCTGGGCGACCGTCGCGTCGCCCGCCTCGAGCAGCGTGGGGCGTGCCGCCTCCTCGGCGCTGCGGGCCGAACCGGCGTGCCGTACGCCCGCCTTGTCGAGGGCGTCGAGGGTGCGGGCGAGACCGGCGGCACCGTCGTCGAGGGTGTGGTTGGACGCGGTGGAGCAGGAGTCGTATCCGGTCGCCTTGAGGGCGGGGGCGATCTCGGGCGGGGAGGTGAAGGCCGGGTAGCCGGTGTAGGGCCCGCCCTCCGGTCCGTACACGGTCTCCATGTGGCAGATCGCCAGATCGGCCCCCGAGACGACGCTCCTGACGCCGGAGAACATCGGCCGGAAGTCGTGTCCCCGGCCGTTCGCGTCGGCGGCGGCCCGCCTGATGATCGAGTCGTGCGGCAGGACGTCGCCCGAGGCGACGAGGGTGAAGCCGGTCCGGGCGGAGGCCCCGCCGCCGACCGGCGAGGGGACTGCGGGGCTCCCGGAGCCGGGCGGCGCGGCGGGAGCGCCGGTGCCGCCCGCGCAGCCGGTCACCGCCGCGAGCATGACCGCCACGAAGGCCACCGCCTGCTGTTTCGTACGCTGGGTCATCTGCCGACTCCGCCTGATTCATAGGATAAAACGCTTTCCTGATGAATTGACAGGGGATCACCGGCCCAGTCAAGGGGCAAAGCCGCATATGGCGTAAACCCTGCTTGATCGGATGAAGCGCCTCCGCCCGACCGCTCATCGCACCATTCGCCGCTCGGTGCGACCGCTCGTCGCAGACGCCTGTCCGTTCTCTGTCCCCTGCCGCCCCCATGCGTTCGTATACGCCCCGGGACGACGAGCCGGCAGAAGAGGTGTGGAGCATGACAACGGCGACCGTGACGACGGGGAAGGCGACGACGGACGAGCGGGCACTCGCGGAGCTGCAGCGTGACCACGGCCAGGCCCTCCTCGACTTCCTGCTGGGGCTGACCTACGGCGACCAGCAGCGCGCGGAGGACCTGGTGCAGGAGACGCTGGTACGGGCGTGGCTCCACCCGGAGGCCTTCGACGGCCCCTACGAGTCGATGCGTCCCTGGCTCTTCACCGTGGCCCGGCGCCTCGCCATCGACGCCCGGCGCTCCCGGCTCGCCAGGCCCGCCGAGATCGGCGACGGAATGCTCGCCGCCACGCCCGACCCGGCGGACGCCACGGAGTCCGCGGTGGCCGCGCTCGACGTGCGCGAGGCGGTCCGGGGCCTCAGCCCGGAGCACCGCGCGGTCCTGGTCAGCCTCTATTTCAGGGGCCTGACCGTCAACGAGGCGGCGGCCGACCTCGGCATCCCCGCCGGGACCGTCAAGTCCCGTTCGCACTACGCGCTGCGGCAACTCGGCCACCGGCTGCCCGACTACCGGCCGCCGCGACGTGCCGTTGCCCGCCGGCGGACCGCGGCCGCACAATGACCCCGTGACGCCGACGCTGACTCCTGCCGCCGCCGAAATGGTACTCGCCGACAACTTCGCCCCCTGGGTGCTCGATCTGGGGCTCTCCGTGGTCTCGGTCGACAGCCAGGAGGCGGTGTTGCGCCTCCCCTGGTCCGACCGGCTCGCCCGGGAGGGCGGGGGCCTGTCCGGTCAGGCGCTGATGGCCGCCGCCGACACGGCGACGGTGATCGCGGTCGCGGCGGCCCGCGGCGGCTTCGTCCCGATGACGACGGTGCAGCAGTCCATCAGCTTCCAGCGGGCGGTGCTCGGTACGGACGTGCTGGTACGGGCCCGGCTCACCAAGGCCGGCCGCCGGATGGCGTTCGCGGACATCACGATGACCGCCGACGGCACTGAGGAGACGGCCGCGCACGCGACGGCGGTGTACGCGCTCCTCGGCTGAGGCGCCGCCCGGCCCACCGCCCCGACCGCCCCGGGCGTCTCCCCGCCTTCCTGGTGCCACACCGGCACCGATCCGGCGAAGAAACGTATCCGAAACCACACCGGCGAGTTGAGTAAAGAGCGACCCGCACGCGTCTTCCTCGGTGGAGGCTCGTGTTCGGGATCGCCGACCGACATGTCCGGGAGAAGGTGGGAGCGTTGCTGCCCGAGAGTACGAACGGCACCAGCGGGGGCGGGCTCGCCGTCCCGATGGCGTGGCTGTGTGCCGAGTTCATAGCCGACGATCTGCTGCGCGCCGGCTGTCTGGTCGCGCCCGGCACGCTGGAGTACCGGGCCGGGCGCCAGACGCTCGCGCTCACCATCCATCTCTGCGAGGGGGGCGGGGCCTTGGGCGGAGCCCGGTCCGCGGGCCGGCTCGACGAGTGGCTGTCCAGGACCGCCTACGACCACCCCTGGCCGCAGTGGGTCCGCGCCCGGCTCGCCGAGCGGAAGCACGCCGGCGACGACGGCCCGGACCTCGCCATGGCCCGCGGGACCTGGCGCCTCCTGGAGACGACGACGGTGCGAGCGGCCGACCTCGGCGGTCTGCCGCCGGCCGGGCTCGGCCGGCTCCACGTCGACGAGTCGGCGCATGTGTGGGTGCCCGCATGGCAGTTGGGGCTCCCGCTCGGCCATCTGGCCCTGCACCTCTACTGATCGCAGGGGTAGGAGGCCGTCGGATGCACCCCGGGGCGGTACTTGGGAATCCGTACCGTCACCTTCATCCCCGCGCCGATCCCGGTCTCGATGACGAGTCCGTGCTCCGCCCCGTACACCTGGCGCAGCCGCTCGTCGACGTTGGACAGGCCGATGCCCGAACCGGTGGGCCGCTCCTCCAGCAGGATCGCGCGCAGCACGTCCGGGTCCATGCCCACACCGTCGTCCTCGATCACCACCACCGCCTCCGCACCCGCGTCACGGGCCGCGATCGTGACCCGGCAGACGTTCACGCTGTCCTCCAGGCCGTGCTTCACGGCGTTCTCCACGAGCGGCTGGAGACAGAGGAACGGCAGCGCCACCGGAAGCACCTCGGGCGCGATCTGCAGGGTGACCTTGAGGCGGTCGCCGAAACGGGCCCCGGCGAGCGCCAAGTACTGTTCGATCGCGCGCAGTTCGTCGGCGAGCTGGGCGAACTCCCCGTGCCTGCGGAAGGAGTACCGGGTGAAGTCGGCGAACTCCAGGAGCAGCTCCCGGGCCCGTTCGGGGTCGGTACGGACGAACGAGGCGATGGCGGCAAGGGAGTTGAAGATGAAGTGCGGGGAGATCTGGGCGCGCAGTGCCCGGATCTCGGCCTCCACGATCCTGGTACGCGACCGGTCGAGCTCGGCCAGTTCGAGCTGGACGGAGACCCAGCGGGCGACCTCCGTGGCGGCCCGTACCAGCACCGCGGACTCCCGCGAGCCGTAGGCGACGAGCGCGCCGAGGACGCCGTCCTCCCCGGTGAGCGGGGCGATCACCGCCCAGCGCAGCGGGCAGTCGACCTCGGCACAGCCGGTGTGCGCGGAGAGGCTGCGCCCGTAGCCCAGGATCCCGGCGACCTGCTCCATGACGTGCTCGCGATGGTGGCTCTCGCCCGGCCCGTCCCAGGCGAGGACGGCGGACCGGTCGGTCAGGCAGAGCGCCTCCGTGCCGAGGAGCGAGCGCAGGTGCCTGGCCGCCTTGCGCGCGGTGTCCTCGGTGAGGCCGGCGCGCAGCGGCGGGGCGGCGAGCGACGCGGTGTGCAGGGTGGTGAACGTGGCCCGCTCGACGGGGGTGCCGAGGTCGAGGTCGGCCGCCCGGTCTCCGCGGCGGGCGGCGAGCCGCCCGAGGACGAAGCCGACGGCGAGGAGCACGGCTCCGACGGCGGCGGAGGCGAACGGTACGATCCCGCTCACCGCTCGGCCTCCTTCGCCCCGGGCTCCGGGCGCAGCTCGTGACGCACCGGCTCCGGGCGGGCCGTCAGCTCCTCCGGCAGGTGCAGCCGGGCCAGGAGCACCGGGGTGCCCGCCGGGATGTGCCGGGCGGTGGCGAGCGACACCAGGATCATCGTGACGAACCCCAGCGGCACCGACCAGACCGCCGGCCAGGCCATCAGGGTGTGCGGCCAGCCCTCGTCCGGCAGGCCGGCGCGGGTCGCCATCACCGCCGTGAGCGCGGAACCACCGCCGAGCACGAGCCCGGCCATGGCTCCCGGCGGGGTGAGCCCGCGCCACCAGATGCCGAGGACGAGGAGGGGGCAGAAGGAGGAGGCGGAGACCGCGAACGCGAGACCGACCGCGTCCGCGACCGGCACCTTCGAGGCGAAGACCCCGGCGGCCAGCGGTACGGCGGTGGCGAGCAGGCTGGCGAGCCGGAAGTGCCGTACCCCCCGCGAGGGGAGCACGTCCTGGGTGAGGACTCCGGCGACCGCCATCGTCAGCCCGGAGGCCGTGGAGAGGAAGGCGGCGAAGGCCCCGCCCGCGAGCAGCGCGCCGAGGAGGTCGCCGAGCACTCCGCCGAGCATCCGCTCGGGCAGGACGAGCACGGCGGCGTCGGCGGCTCCGGTGAGCGCCAGTTCGGGGGCGTAGATCCGTCCGAGCGCCCCGTAGATCGGTGGCAGCAGGTAGAAGGCGCCGACGAGTCCGAGGACGACGAGCGTCGTGCGGCGCGCGGCCCGGCCGTGGGGGCTGGTGTAGAAGCGGACCGCGACGTGCGGCAGCCCCATGGTGCCCAGGAAGGTGGCGAGGATCAGCCCGTACGTGGCGTAGAGCCGGTGGCCGTCGCCCCCGCCGGCCAGCGGGTGGGACCACCCGAGGGGATCGGCTCCGGCCGAGGCCCGGGAGGGGACGGACGCGCCTTGGGGGAAGGTGAGTTCGGTGCCGCCGTCCACGCGGTGGGCACCCTCGTCCAGGGTGACGGACCGTGCTTCGTACGGGAGATCGTCGACGCGGCCGGTGACGGTGAGGGTGAGCGGGGTGTCGAGTTCGATCCGTACGGTGTCGGCGACCTTCACGGTGGTGTGCTCGCGGAAGACGGCCGGCGCGTCGAAGCGGACGCGCGGCGCGTCGTCGCCGAACCAGGCAGCGGTCAGGAAGAGGGCGGGCACGAGCAGGGCAGTGAGCTTCAGCCAGTACTGGAAGGCCTGGACGAACGTGATGCTGCGCATGCCGCCCGCGGCGACGATGCCGGTGACGACGAGGGCGACGAGGAGGCCGCCGACCCAGTCGGGGGCCCCGGTGAGGATCTCCAGGGTGAGGCCCGCGCCCTGGAGTTGCGGGAGCAGATAGAGCCAGCCGATACCGACGACGAGCAGGCTGGCGAGCCGGCGTGCGGGCGGGGACTCGAGCCGGGCCTCGGCGAAGTCGGAGAGCGTGTACGCCCCCGAGCGGCGCAGCGGGGCGGCGACGAGGACGAGCAGGACCAGATAGCCGGCGGTGTAGCCGACCGGGTACCAGAGCATGTCCGGGCCCTGGACCAGGACGAGGCCCGCGATGCCGAGGAAGGAGGCGGCGGACAGGTACTCGCCGCTGATGGCGGCGGCGTTGAGACCGGGCCGTACGGTGCGGGAGGCGACGTAGAAGTCGGAGGTCGTACGGGATATCCGCAGGCCGAGGGCGCCGATGAGCACGGTCGCAAGGACGACGGCGGTGACGGCGGCCACCGCGTAGGTGTGGTTCATGTCCGGTCCTCGCGCTCAGCGGCCCTCGACGAGGCCGGTGAAGTCGCGTTCGTTGCGCTCGGCCCGGCGGACGTACCAGTGGGCGACGGCCCAGATGACGGGGTAGACGCCGACGCCGAGGGCGATCCAGACGAACGCTTCGGGCGCGGGGAGGGCGAGCAGCAGGGGCAGCGGTCCGACGCAGAGGGCCAGCGCGCCGAGCGCGGTGAGGGCGGCCCGCAGCTGGCTCCGCATGAGGGAGCGGACGTAGGTGTGGCCGAGGGTGGTCTGCTCGCTGATCTCCGAGCGAGCAGAGCGAGGTGGGGGTCCCCCCGGCCGGAGGCTGGGGGAAGAGCGAGGTGGGGGTCCCCCCGGCCGGAGGCTGGGGGAAGAGCGAGGTGGGGGTCCCCCCGGCCGGAGGCTGGGGGAGGGCGGATGGCCGGGGAAGCGCTGCCGGGGCGGTCCGCTGTCACGGAGCGCGGACGCGCGCGTGACCGTCTCGCGCCGGGGCCGGCGCAGCGGTGGTTCCTCGGACGTCGGTGTCCGCTCCGGCATCGTTCGACCTCGCAGGGGCTGTGGAGTGCACGGAGTCTACGCAGCGGTGTTCACGCACGGTAGAGGCCGGCGGCGGAGGCCGGGCGCCCACCTCCATGACGGTCCGCAGGTCAGCCGTCGGCTCGGCGCATCAGGAGGTCGCGCAGCTGGCGGGCGTGGCGGCGGCTCACCGCGAGTTCGGTGCCGCCGAGCCGGACGGAGGTGGCACCGCTGTCGAGCCGGAGTTCCTCGATGCGGGCGAGTGCGACGAGGTGGCTGCGGTGGATCCGGACGAAGCCGCGGGCGGCCCAGCGCTCCTCCAGGGTGGAGAGCGGGATGCGGACGAGGTGGCTGCCCTCGTCGGTGTGCAGGCGCGCGTAGTCGCCCTGGGCCTCGGCGTAGGCGATGTCGTCGACGGCCACGAACCGGGTGACCCCGCCGAGTTCGACGGGTATCTGCTCGGAGGCCGCGACGGCGGCGGGGGCCGCAGGGGCGTGCACCAGCTCGCGGACGCGGCGGACCGCCTCGGCGAGCCGTTCGCGCCGCACCGGCTTGAGGACGTAGTCCACGGCCTTGAGGTCGAAGGCCTGCACCGCGAACCCCTCGTGCGCCGTGACGAAGACGATCAGCGGCGGCCGGGCGAAGCCGGCGAGCAGCCGGGCGAGGTCGAGGCCGGTGAGCCCCGCCATGTGGATGTCGAGGAAGACGACGTCGATGGCCTCGTCCCCGTCGGGCCCGGCCTCCAGCGCCCGCCCGATCCTGCGCAGGGCCCCGGTGGCATCTGTCGCGCCCTCGGCGCTGCGGATCCGCGGATCGGCACGGAGGAGGTAGAGCAGTTCCCCGAGGGCCGGCTCTTCGTCGTCGACGGCCAGTACGCGCAGCATGCGGCGGAGTCTAGGCGAGGTCGCTATTTGAGGAACCTGGACGTCCGGCGGTCGGCGAGGGGGGTGCCGCCGGTCTGGCAGGTGGGGCAGCACTGGAGCGAGGAGTCTCGATACGACACCTCGCGGATGGTGTCCCCGCAGACCGGGCACGGTTCGCCGGTCCGGCCGTGGACCCTGAGCCCGCTCTTCTTCTCGGCCTTGAGCTCGCCGGCCGCGACTCCGTGGGAGCGCTCGACGGCCTCGCGCAGGGTGGCCCGCATCGCCTCGTAGAGGACGGCGGTCTCGGCCTCGGTAAGGTTCTGCGTCGGCTTGAACGGCGACATCTTCGCCACGTGCAGGATCTCGTCGCTGTACGCGTTGCCGATCCCGGCGATCAGGCTCTGGTCGCGCAGGGCGCCCTTGAGCCGGCGCCGCTCCCCGGTGAGCATGGCGGTGAAGGCGGCGAGGTCGAAGTCCTCGGCGAGCGGGTCGGGGCCGAGCCGGGCGACGCCGGGTACGTCCCGGGGGTCCCTGACCAGGTGGACGGCGAGGCGTTTGGTGGTGCCCGCCTCGGTGAGGTCGAAGCCGTCGCCGCCGGTGAGCGCGGTCCGCAGGGCGAGCGGCCCCTTGCCGGGGCGCGGGGCGCCGGAGGGCAGGGGGTCCTTCCACTGGAGCCAGCCCGCGCGCGCCAGATGGACCAGGAGGTGGAGCCGCCCCGCGGCGCCGTCGGTGGCGATGTCCAGGAACTTGCCGTGCCGGGCGACCCCGGTCACGGTGGCGCCCTCGACGGCGCTCAGGGGCGGGTCGTACGTCTTGAGCACGCTGATCGCGACGGGCAGGGCGCGGGCGATCTCCTTGCCCACCAGGTGCTCGTCGAGGAACGCTCGCAGGGCTTCCACCTCGGGCAGTTCGGGCATGGCTCCACCCTGCCGCAGCCGCTGTCCGGCCGCGCGTTCAGCCGGCCCCGCCGAGGGGACCGCGTCCGTCGGGGAGGTCGAGCGCGTCGAGGAGGTCCAGTTCGGCGGAGAGCGCGGTGGCCAGCGCGTCGAGGTCGGGGACGGCCTTGCCGTCGGCGACCAGGCCGACGTGGACGCGGCCGCCGTACGGGGACATGGCGACGGCGAGCGCCTGGCCGCGGGCGAGCGGGGCCATCGGGAAGAGGGTGCGAAGGGGAGCCCCGCCGAGAGAGAGGGCGGAGCGGGGCAGCGGCACGTTGGTGACCAGGACGTCGAAGAGCAGCCGCGCCGCGCCGGAAGCCAGCGGGGCGCCGAAGCGGTGCGCGAGCGGAGGCAGTTGGTCGGCGAGGACGGCCAGGGCCCCGGCGCCGCGCAGCGGCCCGTCGGCCTTGTTGCGGTCCATGGCACGGCGTACTTCGGCGAGTCGGACGGCGGGGTCGGGCTTGGTTACCGGCAGGCTGAGGAGGTAGGCGGAGAGGCTGTTGCCGGAGGCCGCGGGGGATCCGGGCCGGCGGCGCGAGACGGGGACCAGGGCGCGCGGGTCGACGCCGGGAAGCGGTTCGCCGCGCTCGTCGAGCCAGCGGCGCAGGGCTCCGGCGACCAGGGCGAGCAGGACGTCGTTGGCGGTGCCGCCCGCGGCCCGGCGGATCCGGTGGACGCGGTCCAGGTCGAGGACGGCCGTGGCGACCCGGCGGGTGCCGCTGGAGTCGGCGGCGAGTGCGGCCGTGGCGGGCGGGTCGAGCCGGCCGGCCCGGGCGACCGAGGCGCCGACGACGGAGGCACCGACGTCGACGGCCCGGCCGAGGTCGCCGATGCGTTCGCGGGCGGCGCCCATGATCCGCCCGGGACCGGGGAGCCAGGAGCGCGGCGGTACGGCGACCGGACGCCGCCGCCCGTCCGGGTCGTCGCCTCGCGTACCCCCTTTCCGCCCGGTACGGCGAGTGAGGGCGGCGATCTCGTCGAAGATCCCGGCGCCGATGGCGACCGCCCGCATGCCGTCGGCGAGGGCGTGGTGGAGCTTGACGAGGACGGCGAAGGAGCCGTCGGGCGCGCCGGTGAGCAGGTACATCTCCCAGGGCGGCAGCCCGCGTTCGACCGGCCGTTCCATCAGCTCGCCGGCCAGCCGGGCGGTCTCGGCGCCGAAGTCGGCGCCGGGCAGCGCGAGCTCCCGCACGTGGCGTCGTACGTCGAAGTGCTTGTCGGTGGCCCAGGCGGCGCCGCCGACGGGCAGCAGGACGTCGCGGACCCTCATCCGCAGACGCGGGATGGCGGCGGTGCGGTCTCCGAGGAGGTCGAGGACGGCGGACGGGTCGCCGTCGCCGGGGAGCGGGCCGAAGTGGGCGAGGGCACCCAGGTGCATGGGGTGGTCGGTGGATTCGAGATGCCAGAAAGCCAGATCGAGAGGTGCCAGAAGCTGACTGCTCAAGAGATCCCCATGTCCTCAGGTGGCGGAAACCGCGTGGCGGAAACCAGGGCGGCGGGTACCGCAGTCAATCGTGTGCGGTCCGTTACGGTCAAGTACGATCTATGTACGCAGAGTTAACAATGAATTCGCACCAAACGCACTTGCCGCTGCCCCGCGATTCGACGCCCCAGACGTCCGAGATGCGGTCCACGAGCATCAGACCCCGCCCGGAGACGCCCGCCTCGCCCGCCTCCCGGCGCCGTGGCAGCGCGCTGGAACGGTCCTCCACCTCCACCCGGAGCCGGCGTTCCGGGCCCGCCAGCATGCGCAGGGTCACGATCGCGCCGCCGTCGGTGTGCATCAGCGCGTTGGTGATCAGCTCGTCGGCGGCCAGCTCGATCTCGTCCGAACGCTCCCCCGCTCCCCAGGCCCGTACGGCCGCCCGGATCATGTGCCGGGCCGACCGCAGCGCCTCCGGGTCGCTCTGCGCCACGTGCTGCTGGAGCCGGCCGCCCGACTGCGGGAAGTACGCGCCCTGCCGCCGCAGCAGCAGAAGCGCCATGTCGTCCTCGCCTCCCCGCTCGTCCACGACCTCGCAGAGGTGGTCGGCGAGCGGCTGGAGGTCGCGTGGTCCCTCCTGCACCAGCGAGGAGAGCCATCTCAGCCCGTCGTCGAGGTCGGATCCGGGCTTCTCGATCATCCCGTCGGTGTACAGCAGCAGCGTCTGCCCCGGGGACAGCCCCAGCGTCGTCGACGGGTAGTCGAGGCGGTCGAACTCGGCCGACAGGCCCAGGGGCAGCCCTCCGTCCACGGGCAGCCGACGACAGCTTCCGTCGGTGTCCTGGAGCAGCGGGTCGACATGCCCGGCGCGGACCACCTGCACGGCGCCGGTCGTGAGGTCCGCCTCCACGTACGTGCAGGTGGCGAAGCGGTCGGTGTCCAGCTCGTGGAGGAAGACCGAGGCCCTGGCCATCACCGTGGCGGGCATGTGGCCCTCGGCGGCGTAGGCGCGCAGCACGATCCGGAGCTGCCCCATCACGGCGGCGGCGTGGGTGTCGTGCCCCTGGACGTCTCCGATCACGGCGCCGACCCGCCCGCCGGGCAGCGGGATGACGTCGTACCAGTCGCCGCCGATGTCCCGGCCGAGGCGTGCCGAGCGGTAGCGGACCGCTATCTGGGCGCCGGGCACGTCCGGGATGCGGCGCGGCAGCATCGCCTGTTGGAGCCCTTCGGCGAGGTCGTGTTCCTGCTCGTAGAGCATGGCGCGCTGGAGGCTCTGCGCGATGCTGCTGCCGAGCGCCACCAGCAGGTTCCGTTCGTCGGGGCTGAAGCCGGTCCGGTCGCTGTAGAGCAGCCCCAGCGCGCCGATCGGCCGGGCCTGGGCGATCAACGGGAGGTAGGCCGCCGAGGTGATGCCGAGCCCGCTGATGTGGGGCCACAGAATCGGGTACGACGCGGCGAAGTCCTCCGGCGACTCGATGAACCGAGGCCTGAGGGTCCGGATCACCTCGCCCATCGGGTACGGCTCGTCCAGCCGGGTGAATCGCGTGCCGGGCACGAAGGCGCCCTGGGGACCCTCGGCGACGAGGTGGATCCGGCCGGCCTCCATGAGCCCCATGACCAGGCTGGTGGCACCGAAGGACTCCAGGCCGTGCGTGTCGTTCAGGAGGTCGATGACGTCCTGAACCGTCCGGGCGTGGGCGAGGGCGGCCGTGGTGGACTCCACCACGCTGGTGCGTTCGCGCCGGCCCTCGTCCAGGCCGAGCCGGGCGGCCTGCTCGGTGACCTCCTCCGACGCGTCCCGGACGATGCCGACGATTCGGACGGGGCGGCCGGTCTCGTCCCGCAGGATCTGCCCCTCGGTGTGCGTCCAGCGGGGTGTGCCGCTCCGCGTGCGGACGCGGAAGTAGGCGCCGTAGTGGTCGCTGCCGTCCTTCAGCGCGTGCGTGACGAGGGTGTCGAGCTGCCTGCCCTCGTCGGGCCCCACGCGGGAGGACAGGGTGGCGGGGTGGTCGTCGTACTCGTCGGGGCGCATGTCGAAGACCCGCAGGGCACCCTCGTCCATGGTCATCAGGCCCGCGACGAGATCCCAGTCGAAGCTGCCCATGCGGAACGCCCGGCCGTAGTCACGGAGGAAGCAGCACGTCACGCCGCCCGTGCCCGCTTCGCAGCGACAGGGCTCCGTCGGCTCGTCACCCCCGCTACCCGCGCTCATGTGGCCACGCTAGGCGCAGGCCCGGCCGTGCGCACGGCGGAGATCACGCCTCAGCCCTCGAAGGTCTCCGGCTGCCGGGGAGCCGTCTCCATCGGGAACAGGTCCTCGAAGGAGGGCGCGTCGGACTCGGGCTCCGGCTCGGGCTGCGGTTCCACGGGCGGCTCCGGCCAGGGCGGGGTGGGGCAGTCGGGCGGGATCGAGGGGTCCGGGGCGGTGGCGTCGGGGGAGGCGGTGTCCGGCGTGCCGTTCGGGTACGGGTCCGGTGCGGGGCACTCGGTCGTCGGCGGCGCCGGCGGGGAGACGTCCCCGGGCGGGGTGGAGCCGTCCGGGCGCGTCGACTCGCCACGGCCGGGATCGGGCGAGCCGTCGGTGACCGAGGGGGACGGTACGGGGGCGGGCGTTCCGGTGAGGTCGCACGCGGCGGGGGCGCAGGGCGGGATCACGGCCGGGCGGGTGTCCCGCTCCCCGTCGGTGCCCGTCTTCCGCTCGATCCAGGTGTTGTCGACGGTGTTCACGATGACCAGGCTGGTGACGACGGTCGTCGTCGGCCGGATGACCACGACGCGGTCGGGGTGGTAGCCGGACCAGGGCTTGCCCTGGTGGGTGGCGCCCTGTGCGGTGACCGGTGAGCGCAACGGGTTTCCGCAGGCGCAGCGCACCCGCGGCGCGCCGTACTGGTCGACGAGGACCGCGGTACCGGCCTGGAGGACGGACTGGTACGCGGTGGCGCCCCCGTCGCGGTAGCCGTGGTTGGTGACGCGGGTGTCGGCGCGCAGGACGACGGGGGTGAGGCCGCGCAGCCAGTCGGCGGCACCGGCCTCGGGGATGCCCGCCGACTCGGCGAAGACCCGGGTCCTGACCCGGTCGCGAGCGAGCAGTTCGGCCTGCCGCTCGACGTCGCAGCTGGCGACCTGCCGGGTGCCGCCGTAGAGCCCGGGGGTGGATCCCGTGACCTCGCGGATCGTTCCGCCCGTGGAGGTGCCGGGCGGGGCCGTGGCGGCCGGGGACGGGACGCCGGCCCTGGCCGTGGAGGCGGTGAACGGGTCGGGGCCCCGGTCGGCGACCGGCTGGAGGAAGACCTCCTGGGAGGTGGCGGCCGTCCGGTCCGACGCTGCCCCGCCTTCGCCCGCGTCGTCGCCGGCCGCGCAGCCCGCGAGGACCAGTGCCACGGCCAGCACGCCGACGGCCGGTGCGGTGACGTGGGGCCGGGATGACCGGCGTATGGGTGATGGCACGTGGATCTCCCGCCTCTTTCCACCCCGAGACATTCCTTCATGTCTGTCGCACCGGGACGTCGGCCGCAAGCGGGGCGGGGCCGAGCGGGGGAAGCCGGCCGAGAAGAGGACTTGAACACGTTCAAGTAAGGCCCTAGTCTCTGAGCCAGCAAGTTTGAACACGTTCAACCAGGGGGTGGAACCTGTGTCCGTGCTGGTCGGCCTCATCGTGATGCTGGGCATGTTCGTCGTCGTCCCGGCCGGGCTCGGACTGATCGACGGCCCTCGGCCACGCGGTCTCCTCCTGCTCCGCCGCGCCTGGCCACTGCTCGCCCTGCCCGGAGCCGTGGCCCTCTGGCTCCCCCGCTCCCCCACCGCCGCCGCGCTCGCCGCCGTCTACGCGCTCGCCACGCTCGCGCTGGCGCTCTGCGCCCCGGCCCGGCTCGCGGCGCTCCTCCGACCACCTCCCGCCGGGGGGCCGCCCGGCGGTCTCCGGTCCGCCGCCCCCTCGGAGGTCGCCGTGCTCACCGCGCTCGTGACCCCGTCGGTGGCGGGCCTCGCCCTCGTCGCCGAACGCGCGGGCCACGAACTGCTGGGCTTCGACCTCGACATCCTGGCCCTGACCGTGCCGCACTTCCACTTCGCGGGCTTCGCCGCCGCCCTCGTGGCCGGCCTGGTCTGCCGTACGTCCGACGGAGCCGCGACACGCTTCGCCGCGCTCAGCGTCCCGCTCGGCACCCTGCTCGTCCTGACCGGCTACTTCATCGACGACTGGGCCGAGCTCGCCGGGGCGGTCGTCCTCACCGCGGGGATGTGGGCCGTCGCCCTGCCGACCTGGCGTGACCTGCGGCCGGGCGCCGCCGACCGCGTCACCCGCGGCCTCCTCGCCGTCTCGGCCGCCGTCCTGGTGGCGACGATGCTGCTCGCCCTCAGCTGGGCGCTCGGCGAGGCCACCGGACTCCCCCACCCGAACCTGACCTGGATGGCCGCGACCCACGGCCTCGGCAACGCCCTCGGTTTCGCGCTCTGCTCACTGCTCGCCTGGCGCCGCCTGCGGGCGGCCACCCCCTCGAAGGAGACCGCACCATGGCCCGTCTGATACGCGACCTCACCACTCCGGCCGCCGCACCCCTGAACTACCGCGAGGTCGGCGCCACCGCGCGCGACGTCCTCCCCGGCGGGTACCACCACCTCCACCACATGGTCCGCGTCGGCCGGGGCCGGGACGCCTTCGAGCGCGCCGGGGCCGCCGTCACGACCTGGCGGATGCACCGCGCCTCGGGCGCCCAGGTCCGCAGCCGGGCCGTCCGCGCCGAACCCGGCGCCTTCGTCGAGGTCTCGGTCGGCGCCGGGCCCGTCCGTCTCGCCGCACCCTGCGAGGTGATCTGGACGGCGTACGAGCGGGACCGTATCGGCTTCGCGTACGGCACCCGCGCCGGACATCCCGAGAGCGGCGAGGAGTCCTTCGTCGTCGATCTCCACCCCGACGGCACGGTCTGGTTCACGGTCACCGCCTTCAGCCGCCCCGCCACCTGGTACACACGCCTCGCCGGCCCCCTCGTTCCCGCCCTCCAGCACACCTACGCACGCCGTCTCGGCCGCACGCTCGGACGCGTCGTCGCGGAGCGCGCCGCGGGATGACGCCCGGGGTTACGCTCCCTTTGTAGGCAGATGTTCCGACCCGGGAGGCTGCCGTGGCCCAGGACCAGTACGAGATGTACAGCACTCCCTCGCAGGCCGAGGGCGAGCGGCTCGAAGAGGACATGGACGCGCTCCAGCGGGACCACCGGCACCCCGCGACCACCCGCACCACTCCGTCCCAGGCGGAGGGCATGCGCGGCCAGGACGAGGACGAGAAGGGCTGACGCTGCTCCGTACCGCGGCTGACACCCGCTCCGTGCGGCGCCGATACTGGAAGCGATGGAGTGGTTCACCGCACCGGACTACTGGCTGAGCCGGATCGTCTTCCAGCGGGGGCTCGCGGGCCTCTACGTCGTGGCCTTCCTGTCGGCCGCTCTCCAGTTCCGTGCCCTGATCGGCGAGCGCGGCATGCTCCCCGTACCGGAGTACCTGCGCCGGGTGGAGCCGCGCCGGACCCCCAGCCTCTTCCACTGGCGCTACTCGGACCGGCTGTTCGCCACGGTCGCCTGGACCGGCGCGGTCCTGGCCCTCGCCCTGGTGGCCGGCGTCGGCGACGCCGTGCCGCTCGCCGTCTCGATGCTCTGGTGGGCGGTGCTCTGGGCCCTGTACCTCTCGATCGTCAACGTCGGGCAGACCTGGTACGGCTTCGGCTGGGAGTCTCTGCTCCTCGAAGCCGGCTTCCTCGCGGTCTTCCTCGGCAACGACGACACCGCACCACCCGTCCTCGTCCTGTTCCTGCTGCGCTGGCTGCTGTTCCGCGTCGAGTTCGGCGCGGGGCTCATCAAGATCCGCGGTGACCGCTGCTGGCGGAACCTGACCTGCCTCTACTTCCACCACGAGACCCAGCCGATGCCCGGTCCGCTCAGCTGGTTCTTCCACCGCCTGCCGCGCCCGCTGCACCGCGCCGAGGTGGCCGCCAACCACATCGTCCAGCTGCTGGTCCCGGTGCTGCTCTTCACACCGCAGCCGGTGGCGACGGTCGCCGCCGGTCTGATGGTGGCGACCCAGCTGTGGCTGGTGCTCTCGGGGAACTTCGCCTGGCTGAACTGGCTGACGATCGTCCTCGCGCTCTCCGCGGTGGACGGCTCGCTCCTCGTGGGCGACCACCCCCAGCCCGACCCGCCGGTCTGGTACGTCGTCGTGGTCGCCGCCGTGACCGCCCTGGTCCTGGTCCGCAGCTACCGGCCGGCGCGCAACCTGCTCTCCCGGCGCCAGGCGATGAACCGCTCGTACGACCCGTTCCACCTGGTCAACTCGTACGGCGCCTTCGGCACGGTCGGCCGGATCCGGGACGAGATCGTCGTCGAGGGCACCGACGAGCGGGTGCCGCACGCGGGCATGGTATGGAAGGAGTACGGCTTCAAGGGCAAGCCCGGGGACCCTCGGAGGGTGCCGCGCCAGTTCGCTCCGTACCATCTGCGACTCGACTGGCTGATGTGGTTCGCCGCGCTCTCCCCCGTGTACGCCCGGGACTGGTTCGGGCCGTTCGTGGAGCGGCTGCTCGAAGGAGACCGGGACACACTGCGACTGCTGCGGCACAACCCGTTCCCCGACGCGCCGCCCGCCCTCGTCCGGGCCCGGCTGTACCGCTACCGGTTCACGACCTGGCGGGAGCTGCGGGAGACCGGCGCGTGGTGGCATCGCACGCTGGTACGGGAGTACCTGCCGCCGGTCGAACTGGGAAGCACGGCCCGCCGCTGACGGCCTCTGCGTTCCGGGGCGTACGCGGGCCGGGCAGACCCGTGCCCCCGGGCGCGGAGGTGTCCGGGGGCACGAATGAAGCGGTACGACTCAGTCGATACCGGGCAGGATGTGGGGCTCCGCGAGGTCGTCCTCGTAGCCCGCCAGCCGGATCGGTGCAGCATGCGCCCACACATCGAGGCTTCCCAGCTCACCGGGGCGGTGGGGCCGCTCCGGGCGTTCGGCCGGTCGCTGTTCCTGCTTCGTCAGTTCTGGTGTCACCGCGCACTCCCTTGTGTCGCGTACCTATGAGGACATGGCCGTTTCGGTCGCGGTGGCGCCGGCTTTCGGGCGGGACCGCGGCCTTGGTGGCAGGCCAGTCCCCAGGCCGACCGTGAGGATTTGGTGAATCCCGGGTGGTCGACCTTGGGCATCAGACTAACCAAATGAGCGCGCCAACGCTCCATGGGGCTGAGAAGTGTGACGCAATCGAGTGAATTTCGGACATCGGAGCGGTTTGGCGAGGTGATCCGGGTGAGCTGACGCGGTGGTGCAGGCGGTGTGGCGTCGTGACGCGTCCGTACGGCGTGGTGACGGGTGACGGGCCGTGTGGCGCGGTGATCTACCAGTTGCCGGGCGCGTAGTCCTTGAGGAAGCAGCCGTACAGGTCCTCGCCCGCCTCGCCGCGAACGACGGGGTCGTAGACGCGGGCGGCGCCGTCGACCAGGTCGAGCGGGGCGTGGAAGCCCTCGTCGGCCAGCCGCAGCTTGTCGAAGTGGGGGCGCTCGTCGGTGATCCAGCCGGTGTCGACCGAGGTCATGAGGATGCCGTCGCTCTGGAACATCTCCTGGGCGCTGGTCCGCGTCACCATGTTCATCGCCGCCTTCGCGGCGTTGGTGTTCGGGTGCCCGGCGCCCTTGTACCCGCGACCGAAGACGCCCTCCATCGCGGAGACGTTGACGATGTAGGCGCGCCCGCTGGCCGCTTTCCTGGCGGCGTCGGCCATGACCGGCCGCAGCGCGCTGATCAGGATGAACGGCGAGGTGTAGTTGCAGAGCTGGGTCTCGAGCAGCTCCACCGGGGAGATCTGGTCGATCGTCTGCACCCAGGTGTTGGTCTCGACGACGTCCGGAAGGAGTCCACCCGCGTCGATGGCGCTGCCGTCACGGTGCCGCTCGACGCTCGCGTTGCCGGCGACCAGGGCGAGGTCGGCGACCTTCTGCGCGTCCAGGCCGCTGACGCCGACGGGCAGCGCGGTCAGGCCGTCCACCGCGCCGGAGTTGAAGGCGCCGATCACGTGGTGTGCGGGGAGTTCCCCGGCGGGCAGCGGCGCGCTCTCGCCCTCGACCAGGGCGGAGTAGGCGGAGGGCAGACGGCGCACGGTCTGCGTCGCGTTGTTGATGAGGATGTCCAGCGGGCCCTGCTCGGCGACCTGCTCGGCCAGGGCGACCGCCTGCGCGGGGTCGCGCAGGTCGATGCCGACGACCTCCAGCCGGTTCATCCACTCCGCCGAGTCCTCCATGGCCTTGAAGCGGCGGATGGCGTCCTTGGGGAAGCGGGTCGTGATCGTGGTGTGGGCGCCGTCGCGCAGCAGGCGCAGGGCGATGTACATGCCGATCTTGGCCCGGCCGCCGGTGAGCAGCGCGCGCTTCCCGGTGAGGTCGGTACGGGCGTCGCGACGGGCGCGGTTCAGGGCCGCGCAGTCCTGGCAGAGCTGGTGGTAGAAGAAGTCGACCTCGACGTACCGCGTCTTGCAGGTGTAGCAGGACCGGGGACGCTGGAGTATCCCGGCGATCTTGCCGGCCTCGGTGACGGAGGAGGGCAGCAGGCCCTCGGTCTCGTCGTCGATCCGCTGGGCGGAGCCGGTGGCGGTGGCCTCGGTGACCGCCTTGTCGTGCGCCGTCTTCGCGGCCCGGCGCTCCTGGCGCCGACGCTGCTTCACCGTGCGGTAGATGCCGGCGGTGGCGCGCCGGACGGCGATCGCGTCGGGGTGGTCGACCTCCAGCTTGTCGAGCTCGTCGAGCACGCTCAGGCAGACGGCCAGGCGATCGGGGTCGATACCCGGCCCGTACCCCTGGGTTTCTTCGGTCACCGTCATGGCCTCTGCCGTTCCTCGATCGCGGGTCGTTCCAGTCGTTCCAAAAGATGAACTTTACGGAGCCGGGGGCCGTGTCTCCAAACCCGTGGGGCGTCGTCGCGCGGGAGGGTGGTCGAACACACAGTCTCCGCAGAGCCCGCCGCTCGGACAGCGGTAGTAGAGGCAGCAGCTGGTACGGCGGAGGGCCGGGCCCTGGACGGTCCCGGCCAGGTCGGGGTGGGCGAAGAGGCCGGTGACGAGCGCCCCGGCGCGGGCGGCGACCTCGGGCCGGTCCTGGGCGCGGGCCCAGCGGGTGAGTTCCCGCAGCGCCCCGGCGAGGGCCGAACCGGCGTTTCCCCAGAGCAGCCGGGGCGAGATCCGTCCGTCGCGGCGGAGGGCCTCGTGCAGGGGGACGAGATGGGCGAGCTGAACGGCCTCGCGGAGATCGGCCACCGTGGCGGGGCGGGTGGCCGTGCCCGCCCACCACAGGTCGTCGGGCGAGGTCAGGGCGCCATCCCAGTGCAGCCGGCTCGGGTCGAGGTCGGGGAAGCGGCCGAAGAGCGCGGCCGGGCCGAGGGCGGTCGACCAGAGCCGGGCCGCGAGCCCCAGGTGGGCGATGGAGGCCGCGACCCGCCGCTCGGGCGCCCCGAGCCGGGCGCCCACGCGGTCGACGCGAGCGGAGAGCGGGCCGCCCTCCCCCGCGTACAGGCGTGCGAGCGGCCGATGAGCGCCGACCGTCTCCGGGGCGGTCGTCCGCAGGGCGAAGAAGCCGCCGACCCGTCCGCTCTCGACGAGATCCACCGTCGCCGCCTCCTGGCCATGTCGTGCCCGGGTAAGGGAATTCAAAGGTTCCGGTCGCCCGAGGTCATGACTCGGTCATCCACGGTCATCATCGGCTCATGACCGGGCCAAGCCGTGGCCGGTGACCACGGATCACCGTAACGCTCGGGCGCATGACCGTTCGACCTGCCCTCTTCTCTGAACTGCCGGTAGCCAAGCAGCTGCCGGCAATCTCAGCAGCGGTCATCCTCGGGTCCCAAGCTGGGCCCTCTCTGGGCCCACCGACGCCGACCAGCGACGGCCACCAGTGACCAACAACGACCGCTCGACCGCAGGTCACCCGGGGTGCGCGGCCCTCTGAGCAGGGCGGAAAACGGGCCCTTCAGACCCAGGGCAAGAAGTAGCCCACAAGCCTGAACAGGGCCCCCGCGCGCAGTTTCTCCGCGGGCGAGGGCCCTGTGTTCGTTCGTCGGCGGTGTCAGCGGGCGTCGGCGGGCGGGTCCTCGCCATGCGCCGGTCCGGTCCTGTCGGCGCCCTTCGACAGGGACCACGCGATCGCGAAGCCGAGGGCCGCCACGAGGGCATAGGAGAGGGACGCGCCCCGGGCGCTCATCATGCTGTCCGAGCCCTTGGTGGGGAACCAGAACTCGGCCGTCGGGCCGTCGGCGACGAACGCCACGAGCGCCGCGACGGCGAGCCCCGAGAACCCGAGCGCGGGAACGCTGAGGACCAGCATCCATTTCCATCGTCGCTTCACGACACCTCCCTGTAGGTAGGGCCGTATGGTACGGCCGGGGGCGGGTCGGCCGAGGAGTCAGAGGGCGAGGAGGCCGGCCGTGGTCGGCGTGAATCCGCAGGCATCGAGGTAGAACGGCCGCAGGTCGTCCTCGAAGTCGACGTGGAGCCACGCGCAGCCCGCCTCGCGGGCCCGCCGGCGCCCCCGCGGCGCGGGCGGCGCGGGGGCTTCCGGGCGACTGGGTGGAGAACACCGTACGGGCCAATGTGGCTCGGATCCGGCGCCGACTGGCTCGGGATGAGGCCTTCGCCAGGGCGCGGATCGTGGGCGCCCGCTTCGACCTGGATACCGGAAACGTCGCTTTCCACCCCTCCTGACCTGCGCGGGCGTACATCTCAGGCCGTACGTGACGGTCCCGTACTGCGACGGCAGTACGACCGAAGGCGTTCCCAGGTACGACGACGTGAACGCCCGGAAGAGAGATCGTTGTATGTATGAGCCCCCTCCTGCTGTCCGTGCTCCTGTCACTGGTCTCGGCGGTCGCCTACGCGGCCGCGGCGATCGTGCAGGAGCGGGTCGCGGCCTCCGCCGCAGGCCTCACGTACGCGCCGCTGCGCAGCCCGGCCTGGTGGGGGTCCGTGTTGCTCAACGGTCTCGGCGCGGTGCTGCACGTGGCCGCGCTCGCCTACGGTCCGCTCAGTCTGGTCCAGCCGCTGGGCGCCCTCACCATCGTCTTCGCGCTGCCCATGGCGGCGCTCTTCGTCGGACGGCGGGCGGGACGCACGGCCTGGCGCGGCGCGCTCATGGCCACGGTGGGTCTCGCCGGGCTGCTCAGCCTGACGGGCGGCGCCGACACGCAGTCCCTGGCCGACGCCGAGCGCTGGCTGCTCGCCGCCGGGACCTTCGGCGTGGTGGGCGTGCTCTTCGCCGTCGCACACCTGCTGGGACGGCCGGTGCTGCGCAGCATCGCCCTGGCGGCAGCGGCGGGCGTCTCGTTCGGGATCGCCTCGGTCTTCACCAAGACCGTGGCGGTGGAGTGGACGTCGAGCGCACCGCTCGCCCAGTGGCCCAGCCTGCTGGTCCTCTCGGCGCTCGCCGTGACCGGGCTGCTGCTCTCCCAGGCCTCCTACCGGGGCGCCGGGCTCGCTGCCCCGCTGGCGACCGTGACGGTGGTCAACCCGGTGGTGGCCGCGACGGTCGGTCTCACACTGTTCGGCGAGACCTTCCGCTACGGCGCCGCCGGCACGGTCGCGGCGCTGATCTGCGGCGCGGTGGCGGCCCTCGGGATCGTCCAGCTCACCGTCGAGCGGCTGACGACGTCGTCCGACTCCCTGTCGGTGTCAGATCGGCCGTCGCCCTCCGACCCTACGGCGGCGGATCGCCGGGGGGCGGTCCGGCAGGTGTCAGATCGAGACGCCGCGGGCGCGCAGGTAGGCGAGGGGGTCGATGTCGGAGCCGTACCCGGGACCCGTCCGCACCTCGAAGTGGAGGTGCGGTCCCGAGCTGTTGCCGGTCGATCCTGAACGGGCGATGCGCTGCCCGCCGTTGACCCGCTGACCCTCGCGCACGGAGAGCGCGGAGAGGTGGGCGTACTGGCTGTAGCGACCGTCGTCGTGCCGGATGACGATCTCGTAGCCGTAGGCCCCGCCCCACCCGGCGGAGACGATCCGGCCGGGGGCGACGGCCTTGACGGAGGTGCCGGTCGGGACCGGGAAGTCGACGCCCGTGTGGTAGCCGCTCGACCAGGACGAACCGGAGACGCGGTAGCGGGTGCCGATGGAGGCGGAGACGGGCGCCGAGAAGCTGTCGGCGTCGGCCGCGGGCCTGCTCGCCGGCTTGCTGACGGGCTTCGTCGTGGCCGCGGGCCGGGAGGCCGGTTTCGAGACGGGCTTGGTGGTGGGTGCGGGCGCCTTCGTGGCGGGCGCCTTCGTGACCGGGGCCTTCGTGGCGGGCGCCTTCGTGACCGGGGCCTTCGTGGCGGGCGCCTTCGTGACCGGGGCCTTCGTGGCGGGCGCCTTCGTGGACGGGGCCTTGGCGGCCGGGGGCTTGGCCGCCGGTACGGGCTTCGCGGGCGCGGTGATCCGGAGGGTCAGCCTCTGACCGGGGCGGATCAGATCGGGGTCGTCGCCGACCACCGTGCGATTGGCCTCGTACAGCCGCTGCCAGCCGCCCTTGACCCGCTCCTCGCGGGCGATGCGGGAGAGCGAGTCGCCGGGGGTGACCGTGTACATCTCGCGGACCGTCGGCACGGTCGTCGGCGTCGCGGGCGCGGCAGGGGCCTTCGCCTGCACGGTTCGCTGCCGGGGGACGGAGGCGGGCGTCACACCCGTCTTCTCCGCGCCGAGTCCGGCGCGTGTGGAGCAGGTCGGCCAGGCTTCCGGCCCCTGTCCCTTCAGGACCTTCTCCGCGATGGCGATCTGCTGGTCCTTGGAGGCGAGGTCGGCTCGCGGCGCGTAGTGCGTGCCGCCGTACCGCTCCCAGGTGGACTGGCTGAACTGAAGGCCGCCGAAGTAGCCGTTGCCGGTGTTGATCCGCCAGTTGGAGGAGGACTCGCAGGCGGCGACCTTCTCCCAGACGTCGAGGGATGCCGCCTGGGCCGTCCCTGCGCCGACCAGCGGGAGCGCCATGCCGACGCCGCTCGCCGTGACGGTGAGCGACGCGGCGTTGATCCGGCTCGGCTGCTGCCGGCGGTGTCGTCCCCGTAAGGCCATGGCCCCCCCTTGAACCCCTCGGCTGAACTCATCAGCAGTCGCCCAAGGTAGGGGAAGGTCACAGGCCGTGACAAGGGCTCAGCGCCCGGCGGGGCCCGGTTCGGGCTGGGGTTCGGGACTCGGAACGGGGGCGGGGCCCGGCGGCTCCGGGACCGGGTTCGGCGGTGGCACGGGAGGCGGCTCGGGCACCGGGGCCGGCGGGGACGGCACCGGGCCGGGCGGCGGGATCGGCGACGGCGGCGCCGGGACGGGTGGCTGGGTCATGTCGGGCCTCTCGGTCGACGGGGCGGTACGGCCCCAGGCTCTCCCGGAGCGTCTGCCCGCGCCCGTCGGGGCCATTCATCCGTGTCGGCGCACCGCCGTGGCCGCGGCGGCGAGACCGAGGCGAGGGCTGGAGAGGACGGTCAGCGGGGTGGCGGTCCGCTCGGCGGCGTCGGCCATGGATGCCTGGGCGAGGACGATCACGGGCGCGCCGGCCGTCTCGACGCCGTCCACGGCCGTCGCGACGGCGTCCAGATAGCCGTCGCGGTCCCCGGCCAGGAACCGGTCCCAGGCGCCGTCGACGAGCAGGGTCGTGACGAAGGAGGTCCGCTGCCCCGACTCCTCCCGGAGCAGGTCGAGCGTGGGCGCGAGCGTGGACTCCACGGTCGCGACGACGACGATCCTCCCCCGGCCTTCGCCCGGGGGGACCCCCGTCTCACCGCGTACGGAGCGGACCGCCTCGGCTGCCATCGGCCGGTCCACCCGCAGCACGGGCACGCCCAGCGCCGTGGCATGCCGCTCGGCGACCCCGCCGAGGGTCGAGCAGGTGCAGAGGACAGCGTCGGCGCCGCCCGCGACGGCCTCGGCGAGGATGTCGTGAACGGCGTCGGACACGGCGTCCGGACCCTCGGCCCCGGCTCGCACGAGCAGCTCCTCGGCGACGAGGTGCCGCAGGCCGAGGCCGGGGTGATGGCGGTCGCGCAGCCCGTCGAAGACGGCGGCGTGCGCCTCGGAGGTGTGCAGGAGAGCGAGGGTCACCACAGCTCGGGGGTGGCCTTGAGCTGCAGCTTGGCCGCACGCACGATGTCCTCCGGGGGTGGGGGAGCCTCGTCCGGGTGCTTCTCGGCCCACGCGGCGGCGTACGGGCAGAGGGGCACCACGGGGACGCCCTCGCGAGCGGCGATGGCATAGAACTCCCGTACGAGGGAGCCTGCGATGCCCTTGCCCTCGTCGCCCTCCTCGACGACGGTGTGCACGGCCACGAGGGCGTGCGGCGCGGCGTCCAGGGTGAAGTAGACGACCACTCCGACGTAGCGGCCGTCCTCGAACGCCTCCAGGCGCCCCTTCTCCCTGTCGTCGCGGATCTCCCGTTCGGCCATGCGAATCGTCTCCCTCGGAACGGCGCGGTCAGGCGCGCGGCTACGGCGTGCGGTCAGGCGCGTGCAGCCACGGCGTGCGGCTACGGCGTGCGGTCAGGCGCGTGCGGCCACGGCGTGCGGGCTGCGCTCGGTGTCGCCGCCGGGCACCGGCGCGGAGGCATCCGCCCCGAGCTCCACGATCCGGTTGTCCGCGTCCACATGCACCACGCGCGGCACGAGCGCCCGCGCCTCGGCGTCCTCGACCTGGGCGTAACTGATGAGAATCACCAGATCCCCGGGGTGCACGAGATGCGCGGCGGCCCCGTTGATCCCGATCACCCCGGAGCCCCGCTCGCCCTCGATGACATACGTCTCGAGCCGGGCACCGTTGTCGATGTCGACGATGTGCACGAGCTCCCCGGGCAGCAGATCGGCCGCCTCCATGAGCTCGGCGTCGACGGTGACGGATCCGACGTAATGCAGATCGGCCTGGGTCACGGTGGCGCGGTGGATCTTGGACTTGAACATCGTACGAAGCATGGAGAAACTCCCGAAGTGTCTGCTCCCTGCCTGCTTTCTGCAGGTCAAGGGCGATGTTCGGAGCCTACAACGGTTCGCATGTCCGGTCAGCCGTCCCCCGGTGTATCAGCACTCACACTGACCCGTTGCCTGCGCTCAGAAGTCGGCACGCGACTGCCGACAGGGTTGCCGTTCGTCCGGTCGCGTCATGTGCCGGTCACGGCCGCGTCGACCGCCGCCCGTACGGTGGGATAGACGTGCCTCAGCTGCGCCCTGGCCGCGGCGGTGCGCAGGACGTCCCTGACTTGTCCCACGTCGCGGGCCAGCAGGAGCCGGACTCCTCGGGCCTCCAGTACCTCGGTCAGCTCGTCGAGCATGCGCACCGCGCTGACGTCGACGAAGGGGACCGTCTCGGCGTCGATCACGACGGCCGTCACCCCTTCCCGTCCGGCTGCCTCTCGCACCGTGGACTCGATCCGTTCGGCGTTGGCGAAGTAGATGCCGGCTTCGACCCGCAGCACGATCACACCCGGGACCCGGCGGCTCTCGACGTGTCTGTCGAGCGCTGCGAAGTGTCCGTTCCCGGGTAGCCGCCCCAGTTCGCTCACGACCGGGCGCGAGGAGCGGTACAGGAGCAGGAGCAACGAGGCGCCGATGCCGATGAAGAGGCCGGGCAGCGTGTCGAAGGTGATCACTCCGAGCAACGCGGCCACCGAGGCGAGGAAATCCGGGCGCGCGGCGACGCCGTACGCCTGGCCGAGCCTGCGGGTGAAGACCCGGTAGAGGGCGGACAGCGCGGGGATGTCGACCAGCTCGACCACGGCCGCGATCACCACTGCCGCGAGCACCGTCTCAGGGAGCTTCTCGAAGAGGCCGGTGAGGAAGAGCAGCGTGATCAGGGTCAGGGCGGCCACGAAGACCCCGGAAAGCTGGGTGCGCGCGCCCGCCGACACGTTGACGGCGGTCTTCGAGAGGCTGCCGTTCACGACCATGCCACTGGACAGGCCGGCGCCCAGGCCGGCGGCTCCGAGCCCGATCAGCTCACGGTTGGCGTCGACCGCGTAGTGGTCGCGGGCGGCGTAGTTCTTCGCCGCACCGAGTCCCTCGGCGAAGGCGACGAGCGTCACGCCGACGCTTCCGGCGGCGAGACCGCCCAGGTCGTCGACCGAGACATCGGGGAAGCCGAACGAGGGCAGACCGCTCTCGATGCTGCCGACGACATCGACACCATGGGCCTCCAGATCGAAGGCCGCGGCCAAGGAGATTCCCAGCGCCACCGCGATAAGCGAGCCGGGTACCCCCGGGGCGACCCGCTTGAGAACGAGGATCAGGGCGAGACTGCCGACGCCGACCAGGACGGTGAACCCGCTGGTGTCGGCGAGGTCTCCGATCAGGGCCCAGATCTTCTCGAAGAAGTTCCCGGACCCGCCCTCGACACCGAACAGCTTCGGTAGCTGACCTGCGATGATCGTCAGCGCCAGGCCGACGATGAAGCCCTTCAGCACGGGCTCGGAGATGATACTGGCGACGAAGCCGAGGCGCAGGAGACCGGCGAGGAGCGCCGCGATGCCCACCGTGACGGCCAGTGCCGCCGTCATCGCGGCGAAGTCCGCACTCGAACCGCCCGCGGCCTCGCCAACGATCGCCGCCGAGAGTGCCGCCGTGGCCGCCATGGGACCGGTGACCAGGTGTCTGGAGCTGCCGAAGGCGGCGTAGAGGATCAGGGCCGCCGGCGCGGCGTAGAGGCCGACGACGGGCGAGACGCCGGCGATCGTCGCGTAGGCGAGTGCCTCGGGCACCAGCACCGCCCACACGGTCATCCCGGCCAGCGCGTCCCGGCCCAGCCACTGACGCCGGTAACCCCGCAGCGAGGGGAACAGCCCGCGCATGTCCGCCCTCACGAGGAGAGATCACTGATGGCGTCGCCCAGCAGTTTCGCGGCGAAGAGCAGGCAGATCACTGCCATGATCGCCGTGTTGTTCCGCTCCATCCAGCGTTTGAGACCGTCGAGGATGTGCTTCGAGCGCTCCTTGAGGGTGAAGTAGAGCACGACCGGTGTTCCGGGCCCGAGCGCCCCGAGCACCACGTAGACCGCCAGTGCCACGGCCTGTGCGCCGGCGGAGGTGTCCGTGCGCGCGATCGCCGACGCCGCGGCGATCGAGAGCAGCAGGTTCTTGGGGTTGAGGGCGGACAGGGCCGTCCCGAGTGCCAGCGCCTTGAGAGGGGTGAACGAGTCGACCGTCTTCATCCATTTCGGCAGCGGCACCTCCTCGTCGCCGCGTGGCCGGCCGCGCCACTCCTTCACCGCCACCCACAGCAGCAGTACGCCGAGCGCCAGGTCGAGCGCGCTGACCCAGTCGGCCGGCTGCCCCTGGTCGCTCGGGTCGGCGCCGCCGGAGACCAGCAGCACGATCGTGCCGACCACGGCCAGGCCCAGGGCCCAGCCCAGGAGCAGCGCCGGCCCGTTGGAGCGCGCCCTGGGGGTGGCGAGCATCAGCACCACACCGATGATGGGGAACGCGCTCAGCGCCACGGCGACGCCGTAGGGCAGAATCTGACCGATCGCCTCACCCACGGCCGCCTACCTCACACCGGTTCGATCTCGCCCGGCCGCCAGCTCTTGTCGAACCAGCTTTCGAGCGGACCGTAGAGGCGGAGGATCATGAACCATCCCTTGCCGGGGACGGTCCGGACCCAGTTGCCCTCCCTGCCCTGCGGCGCCGTCGGGCCGAAGTGGATGACCGTGTCGCCGTTGTCCTCGGACCGGACGGCGTCCGAGAGGCTGTTCACGCTCGGATACGGATCGTCGGTGCGCAGCATCGAACGGGTCTGCGGGTCGTAGACGTTGACGGCCCAGAAGTTCTTCACCGGGATGCCGCTCGGCAGCCTGAGCGTGTAGGAGCGCCCACCGTCGAGCCAGGCACCGGTGGAGTCCTCCGCCGTGTAGGCGTACTGCGATCCGGCGCCGACGGCCGCCGCCGCCATCGCCGGCGAGGTGCCCGCCCCGACGTAGTGGAACACCGCCCGAGCGTCGAGCAACCGGGCGCCCTCCGCCGACAGGAACTCGTAGCTGCGCGACGGCCACGGGTTCTTCCACGAGCTGCCGGGGTAGTAGTAATAGCGCGGGTCACGCGGCTTGAAGGCCAGCGTCCGTACGATGCCCGAGGCGATCCGCGCGGCGGTGTCGAGGATCGAGCGCATCCGGTCGTCCGGCTGGAAAGGCTTGCCGGGCACGATGCCGATCGCGGCGAGCTGTCCGGCCCGCTCGGGATCGAGCGCCTCGGGCGGCTCCGACTGGACAAGGGTGTCGATCTCCTCGAAGAACGAGAAGTCGTTCGCATGGACGGTGTTGAAGTCCGAGTCCGCGAAGTTGACGAATCGCTGCTCGGGCGGGTCCGCAGCGGCGGAGAGCGGGTAGATCCGCGTCTGGAGCAGGCTCTCCTCACCGCCCAGCGCACGCATCAGCACCCAGGAGGAGAAGGTCGCAGGCCGCGTGACGAAGTATCCGTCGGGGACGTCGCCGTCGTGACCCGGCGGCAGGAAGAGGTACTTGCCTCCCTCTCCCTTGTCGCGTCCGGCGATGCCCATGTCGGTGACGTAGCGCTGCCACAGGTCGTTGACGAAGCACAGCGAGTTCGGCGGCGCCTCGATCACGGTGGGTCCGTCCTGGTCGAGTGCCAGGCAGGCCATCCCGTACGTCGTCTCCGTGTTGGCCGTGAGCACCAGCGGTGCCGAGCTGCAGCGCGGGGAGGTGAAGCCGATGGTGCGGGAGTCGATGCCGAGGCCGGCGAGGCCGCGCCGCATGGCCACCATCGAGGCTCCGGGCACGCAGTTGAGGAACACCTCGATCCCGCGCAGCAGGTCCAGCGCGTCGTAGCTGCGGGTGACGGTGTCGGGCAGGGGCAGGCCGTCGAAGAAGTCCAGCGTGCCGAAGACCGTCTCCAACCGGTCCGGGACGCTGATCGAGGTCAGGGTCCCGGCCGATGTGCCGGGGCTGACGCCTTCGCTCACTTGGCTCATCGTGCTCCTCCTAGTCGTGCCGCTCCGTCAGAGCGGTCTTCACGTTGTCACGGTCTTGCAGTCGTCACGGTCTTGCAGTCGTCCTACACGCTGACCGTCGTCCAGCCGTACCTCTCGGCCGCGGCGCGTGCCCGCTCCGCACAGTCGGTGTAGGCGTACTCCCGGACGTCGTCGTCGTGGACGACGAGCAGGGCGAACCGCGCGGACCGGAGCAGTTCGACGTCCACGTCGTCGTTGCCGGCCGCGAAGGCCGGCAGCCTGCCGGTGCGGGCGAGGACGTCCTCCGGTTTGCCGGGCCCGACCGCGACCGGACCGTGCGAGGTCGCCCGGCGGACCATCACGCCGTCCCGGTAGGCGAACTCCGGGGCCGACGGCCTCCGCCAGCGACGTCACGGCACCGCGGAACGCATGTCCACCGCGCGGAAGAACTCGTCCTGGGAGGCGATCGCCCGGTCGGGCCGCTTCCGGGCCTCCGACGGATCTGCCGTCAGCCGCGCGGCCGGCTTCCCGAGCCCGCACGCCGACCGCACCCGCGCAGGCGCCGTCCGTGGCCACCTCGCGGTCCGGATCCTCGCGCCTTCGGATCACCGCAGTCGCACGCCGGGATCAGTCCACCGCCTCGATCTCGCCCGGCCGCCAGGTCCTGTCGAAGAACGCCTGCAGGGGGCTGTAGAGCCGCAGGACCGCGAACCATCCCTTGCCCGGCATCGTCTGGATCCAGTTGCCTTCCGGCACGCCGTCGGGCCGGCGGGGCCCGAAGTGCACCGTCGTCGTGCCGTCGGCATCGGCGATCGCCGCCGGACTCGGGTAGGCCTGGCTGCCGGCCCGGGGGAACCGTTGCGGCGTGTCGAGCATCGAGCGTGTCTGGTTGTCGTACGCGGTGCACGACCAGAACCTGGCCGCGGGGATGTCCGGCGGCAGCACCAGACGGTAGTCCCTGCCGCCGTCGAGGGACCGGCCCTCCCGGTCCGCGAACGCGAACACGTACTGTGAGCCGATACCGGTCAGCGACGTCGCGAACGCCGGGCTGATGCCCACGGCCAGGTACCACCACCAGGCCCGCAGGTTGAGCTTCCGGGCGCCGTCGCTCGGGCAGGGCTCGATGCCCTTGTCGGTGACCGTCGCCGGTGGGGTCATGAAGTCGTAGCCGGATGCCATCAGGCCGTTGAGCCACCGGGAGGACGTGCCGTAGTAGTGCGCTCCCTCGGCCGGGCGCGGGAGGAAGGCGAGCGTGCGGGCCGTGGCGTTCCCCACCGCGGCCGCTTCGGTGAGGATCTTCTTCATACGGGCGTCCGGCTGGAAGGGTCTGTCTTTGACGATCCCGATCGCGGCGAGAGCACCGGCGATCTCGGGATCGAGCGCCTCCGCCGGCTGGTCATGGACCAGTTCACTCGCGAAGTCGAAGTACGTCGCGTCCGAGGGCGGGACCGTGTTCATGGAGAGCCCGGTGCCTTCGACGAAGCGGGGCGGAGCGGGTTCCCGGAGCGCGGCGGTCCAGGTCTCCGCGGTCCACGGCAGCGGTGGGGCCGTGCCCCCGGTGACGATCTCCGCGAGACTTGTTCCGTACAGTCCCGGGACGTAGCGGTAGAGGCGCAGCCCCTCCTTGACGCGCTCGGCCACCGGCTTCGGATCGTCGCCCTCCAGGAACGCCCGCCCGCCCAGGACCAGCCGCGTGGTGCGTGCCCGGCACGTGAAGAACCCGCCCTCGGGCAGCGGGCCCTCGTATCCGGGCGGCACGAAGAGGTATCTGCCGCCCACCCCGCGATCGGGTCCGGGCAGGCCGGGGTCCACGACCCAGCCGAACCACATGTCATTGACGAAACTGAGAGTGCGTGGCGGCATTTCCACGACCACGGGCCCCTCGGTCAGATCGAGGAACGTCACGAAATAGACGGTGTCCGCGTTTCCGGTCAGCACCAGGCTCTTCGGATCCATGAACTCCGAGCAGATCATGACGTCGTGGTCCTGGATCCCCGCCGCGAGAAAGCCCTTGCGGAACGCCCACATGCTGACACCGGAATACGCGTCGAGAAAGGCGCTGACCGCGTGCACGTGGTCCAGGTGGTCGTAGACGCGCTTCGCGGTCTCCTCGGTGGGAACACCGAGCGGAAACTCCAGAGTGCCCAGGTGGGTCTCGACCTGTTCGGGAGTCGCAATGGATTCCATGAACTGTGGTGAGGTCCCTGGGGCCTGCTGCATGGACGTGCTCCGTTCTCGGTTCCCGTGGAATTGGCGCCTCGTCAACCATGATTCGTTCGTGCACGAGCCGCCACCGCACCTGGGCCGTACGGGGCCTTGGCATCCGACCGTGCGTCGGTCCGGCGTGCGTCGGTCCGGCGTGCGTCGGTCCGGCGTGCGTGGGTCCAACATGCGGCGGGTTCACGGCGAACAGAAGCCGGCGAAACCACCCGCCTCCCTCGCCGACGTCGCCTACGCCCATGCGGCCGTCGACGGTGGCACCGCGCAGGACGGGCCCTTCCCCCGTTGCCGGGGCCTCTGCGAACTTCCCTACGGGCGTGAGCTTGTCACTGCCCAACTGCCCAGCAGCTTCAGCGCGGTCTCCGAAGTGGCGCAGGGGGCGGTGAAGACGATGAGTGACTGTCCGTCGTCGCCCGGCAGAGTGAGGGCTTCGTAGGCGAGGTCGAACCGGCCGACCACAGGGTGGCGGAAGGTCTTGGTGCCGTGTGTCTTCTCCCGGACCTCCTGTGCGGCCCACAACGTCCGGAACTCCGGGCTGAGTTCGCCGACTTCCTCGACGAGGCGCCCCACTCGGGAGTCGCCGGCGTGCCGCGCGGCTGAGAGGCGCAGGAACCCGACGGTCTGGCGGGCTACCTGGTCCCAGTGCGGGTACAGGCTGCGGGCCGTGGCATCGAGGAAGATGTGACGGACGATGTTGGGGGTACTCGCGGGGTCACCTGCAGCGTCGAGGAAGAGCGCCCGGGCGAGGTCGTTGGCGGCGAGTACGTCCATGCTCGGGCCGAGGACGTATGCGGGCACGGCGCCCACGGCGTCCAGAAGCCGACGGACGTCCGGACGTACTCGCTGCGCCTGCGGGATCGACGGCTCAGCCACCCGGAGCCGCGGTGGGCGGGCCAGATCGTACAGATGGGCGCGTTCGGCCGTGTCCAGACGGAGCACTCGGGCCAGGGCGTTCAGCACGGCGTCCGAGGGGTTGGTGGCACGGCCCTGCTCCAGGCGCGTGTAGTAGACGACACTCACCCCGGCGAGCTCCGCGACCTCCTCGCGACGGAGGCCGGGCACCCGTCGTCTGCCGTGGACACGGACACCCGCGGCCTGGGGCGTCAGATGTGACCGCCGTGAGTGAAGAAACCTGCCGAGCTCACGCGCTTCGTTCACGGCCGCCCCCTGGATCGTCCTGTGCCGCTGTCTCCTGTCGGCGTCGGCCGCGCCATTATGCCCTCCGGGGAATCCGCCGGCCTGTCCCTCCCAGTACCACCCTCCCTGCGCAGACCGGTACTCACGGGGTAATGGTCGGGAGACCCTTCCTGGCCCACGGTTGGCCCAGTGCGCCCCGCACACCACCGTCGCCGTCATGGCTGAACGGCTCGTTTCCGATTTCTCAGGAGCACCTGTGCGTGCAGTGGTCTTCTCCCGTTACGGCGATGAAAGCGTCCTGGAACTGTCCGACCAACCCGTACCGGCCCCCGCAGCCGGAGAGGTCCTGGTGAGGGTTCGGGCAGCCGGGGTCAACCCCGTCGACTGGAAGTTCCGTGAAGGTGCGCTCGGCACGGACGGCCCGTTCCCGCTGGCACTGGGCTGGGATGTGGCAGGAGAGGTCGTCGCCACGCCGACCGCGGACGGTCCAGCCGTCGGTGACGAGGTGTACGGCATGCTGCCCCTGCCGCGCGGCGGCGCCTACCAGGAGTTCGCCGTCCTGCCGGCTTCGGCGCTGGCACCCAAGCCCGTCGGCCTGTCGTTCGCCCAGGCCGCGGCCGTTCCGCTGGCGGCCCTGACCGCCTGGCAGTCCCTCGACGCCGCACACGTGGCCTCAGGGCAGCGCGTTCTGGTGCACGCCGGCGCGGGCGGGGTCGGTCACTTCGCCGTGCAGCTCGCCAAAGCCCGCGGGGCACACGTCACGGCCACCGCGTCACCGCGCAATCTCGACTTCCTGCGTCGACTCGGTGTCGACGAACCTGTGGACCGCACCTCGGACGGCCTGCACACCATCGAACCGGTCGACGCCGTCATCGACACCGTCGGCGGCCGGACCCAGCAGGAGTCATGGCGGCTGCTGCGACCGGGCGGGGCCCTCATCACCCTGCCGGAACCCATCGACGAGGCGTACCGCGTGCCGGGGATCGCGGGGCAGCGCGTGATCGTCACCCCGGACGGCGAGGCACTTCACCGCATCGGCGCGCTGATCGACAGCGGGGCCGTCCATGTCGAGGTCCAGGACGTCCTGCCCCTGCACAGGGCGGCCGAAGCACACCGGACCAGCAAGACCGGCCAGGTCCGGGGCAAACTCGTGATCACCCTCTGACGGGGATCCCCGCATGAGTGGAGGAACGGCGGTCGCGGTTCCCTGCCCATCGGCGACCGTCTCTCCAGTCTGCATCGCCGCTTGTGAGTCACCCACCAGTCAACAGGTCGTCGACGAGTGCACCGGGCCCGGAGGCCGATGTGAGTTCCGCGCAGTCCCTTCTTGAGAACCGCCCGGCTTCCGTGGCGCACCTCTTCCTTTCGAGAGTCGAGGCCACGCCCGACCAGGAGGCCTATCGCCACCCCGTGCCGGCCGCCGACGGCGCTCCCGGCACCGAGCAGTGGCGCATGCTGACATGGGCGCAGACCGGCAAGCGCGTCAGGGCGATCGCGGCCGGCCTGCTCGCCCTCGGGCTGCGGCCCGAGGAAAGGGTGGCGATCTCGTCATCCACCCGGGTGGAGTGGATCTTGGCCGACCTGGGCGCGATGTGCGCGGGGGCCGCCACCACCGCCGTCTACCCCGGCACCGATGCCGACGAGACGGTGTACATCCTCTCCGACTCCGGCACCCGGGCGATCTTCGTCGAGGACGCCGCCCAGCTGGCCAAGGTGGCCGCCCACACCGAACGCCTGCCCGAGCTGGTCCACGCGATCCTCTTCGACCCTCAGGTGGACATCCCACAGGTGGAAGGGCTGGAGGTGCTGTCTCTCGCCGAGTTGGAGAAGCGTGGCCTGAGGTACCTCGAAGAGCAGCCGGACGCAGTCGAGAAGACGGTCCGAGCCATAGGGCGGGAGCAGCTCGCCACACTGATCTACACCTCCGGCACGACCGGCCGGCCGAAGGGCGTGCGCCTGGTGCACGACTGCTGGTCGTACCAGGCCGTGGCGCAGGAGGCCGCCGGACTGCTGCGCTCCGACGACGTGCAGTTCCTGTGGCTGCCGCTGTCCCACGTCTTCGGCAAGGCCCTGATCTCCGGTCAGATCAGGACCGGGCACGTGATGGCGGTGGACGGGCGGGTCGACCGCATCATCACCAACCTGCCCGCCGTGCGCCCCACCGTGATGGCCTCGGCTCCGCGGATCTTCGAGAAGGTCTACAACGGCATCGCGGGAAGGGCGAGAGCCGAGGGCGGCGCCACGTACACGATCTTCCTCTGGGCGGCGAAGGTCGCCCGCGACCACGCCAGGGCCGGACAGGAGAGCATGGCGGCAACCGGGCGACGGAGCGTGCCTCGGTCGCTCGCGTTGCAGCACGCGATCGCCGACAGGCTGGTGTACGGCAAGATCCGAGCAGCCTTCGGAGGCAATCTGCGCGGCAGCGTTTCGGGCAGTGCCGCACTCGCACCCGATATCGGCTACTTCTTCTCCGGCGCGGGCGTGCCCGTCCTCGAGGGCTACGGTCTGACCGAGACCAGTGCGGGCTGCATCGTCAACCCCGCCGACGACAACCGGATCGGCACGGTCGGCACGCCCCTGCCCGGTACCGAGGTCCGCATCGCCGATGACGGCGAGATCCTGTTGCGGGGCCCCGGCATCATGCGCGGCTACCACAACCTCCCCGAGAAGACCGCGGAGGTGCTGGAGAGCGATGGCTGGCTGCGCACCGGCGACATCGGCGAGATGGACAAGGACGGCTTCGTCCGGATCACCGACCGCAAGAAGGACGTGTTCAAGACGTCGGGCGGCAAGTACGTGGCGCCCACCGAGATCGAAGGCCGGTTCAAGGCTGTCTGCCCGTTCGTCAGCAACATCCTGGTCATCGGTGACGGCCGCAACTTCTGCAGCGCCCTGATCACTCTGGACGAGACCGTGATCATGCCGTGGGCGGCGTCCCATGACCTCGGCCGCCGCAGCTATGCCGAGGTGGTCTCGTCGCCGCAGGTCCGCGAGCTCGTCGACGGATTCGTCCAGCGGGTCAACGGCGGTCTGCAACGGTGGCAGACCATCAAGAAGTTCTCGCTGCTCCCGCGCGACCTCGACGTCGAGCACGGCGAACTCACCCCGAGCCTCAAGGTCAAGCGGCCTGTCGTGGAACGCGAGTACGCCGAGGTCATCGAGGGGATGTACGAGGGTTCCCGCGAGGCGTGATCCCCACCTGCCCGGTGCGGCACTTCCCGCACCTCGCCCCGGCCCCCGGCCAGGCTGCCGACGGGTCAGCCTGACTCGAGGCCGGGGCGGCCCTCGTTCGCGCCCGCGCGGGGCGCCCCGCCCGATCACCGCGAGCCGCCGAACACCACGCGTACGGCGGCCCCGCCGGGGTCCGCGAGGCCTCCCACGACCGTGGCCGGGCGGCCATCGCCGCCCCCGACGGCGCCGGGTCGGGCGGCGGACACCAGACGGCCGCCCCGGTCGGCGACGACGGGGCACTGCCGCCGCAGGACGCGCGGCAGGACGACTGCCCCGGTAACCATTCCCGGACCGGTCAAACCAGCGAGTTGCCGACGATGGCATAACGTTCACATCTCAAACGTGGCATGGTGCAAAGGTGTTGCACCTTCGTTACATGTCGTGCATTAGTCATGGCCTCACGCCGTTTGTCCTTAATTCGCGTGACCCTCGCCACTCTCCGGCCCTCAAGGGCGGCTCGGGCGGTAGCACCCGAACATGACCGGCACAACCCCTTTCGCCTCGTGCGATTTCATTTTCTGCTGGGTAACTTCGGCCCGCATGACCACTTCCCGCACTCCGGCCGATCACCGGCGGGCGGCCCCGGCGCGGGTGTTCCCGTTACGACACCCCGACACCTGCCGCGTCGCACCGGCGGTCCGCGCCGCGCCTCCGTCGTCCACGGACCGCCTTCCGGGCGCTGCGCTGAGCTCACCCCGGACCGTACGGACCCGTCATGTGCAGGCATCGCCGTCCGCGACGGGCAGCCCGGGCGCGTCGGCACACCGGCGCCAACCCACCCGTAGAAGAAAGTCACTTGGCTCTTGTTGATACGAACGACCATCCACACGGACGCCGTCCCGGTGGCGGGCGAAGAGTACGCGGGCACGCTTGTGCCGAACGCCGCCAGGAAGGAGGACGTCTGATGGACGGTCACGATCCTGTCTTCTCGGTACGCGGCCTGTGGAAGGTCTTCGGGCCGAAGGCCGAACGCGTGCCCGGGGACCCCCGGTACGCCTCGCTGTCCCCGGCCGAGCTCCGCGAGCGGACCGGCTGCACCGCAGCCGTCCGGGACGTCTCCTTCGACGTCCGCAGGGGCGAGGTGTTCGTGGTCATGGGCCTGTCCGGGTCCGGCAAGTCCACGCTGGTGCGCTGTCTGACCCGGCTCGTCGAGCCCACCTCCGGTGAACTCGCCATGGACGGCGAGGACGTGCTGGCCATGGATCCGGCTCGGCTGCGCGACCTGCGCAGGCACCGCGCCGCGATGGTCTTCCAGCACTTCGGCCTGCTCCCGCACCGCACTGTGCTGGACAACGTGGCGTACGGGCTGGAGATCCAGGGCGTGCCGAAGGCCGAACGCCGGGCACGGGCCCGCGAGGTCGTCGCGAAGGTCGGCCTCGCCGGCCTGGAGGAACGCCGGCCGAACCAGCTCTCCGGTGGGCAGCAGCAGCGGGTGGGCCTGGCCCGCGCGCTCGCGACCGACCCCGAAGTCCTGCTGTTCGACGAGCCGTTCAGCGCCCTCGACCCGCTGATCCGCCGCGACATGCAGGAGGAGGTGGCCCGGCTGCACCGGGAGGAGGCCCGGACCATGGTGTTCATCACCCACGACCTCGCGGAGGCGCTCAGGCTGGGTGACCGGATCGCGCTCATGCGCGACGGCGCCGTCGTACAGCTCGGCACACCGGAGGAGATCGTCACCCGCCCGGCCGACGACTACGTCCGGGACTTCGTACGCGACGTTCCGCGCGAGCAGATCGTGCCGGTGTCCCGGGCGATGCGCCCGGCCGCCGCCGGCGAGGCCGACCGAGGTGCGGTGCTCAGCCCGGACGCCACGGTCGCCGAGGGAATCGCCGCCGTGGCCCGCGACGGGGTACCGGCCCGGGTCGTGTCCGACGGCAGGGTGCTCGGTGTCGTGGACCACGCGCGACTGCTCGCCGTGGTGGCCGGACTGGCGCCCAGCGACGGCGACCCGGTCACCGGGCCGGCAGCGGACGCGGACCCGGATCAGGCCACGGACGCGGTGACCGCATGAGCACCACCACCTCCAGCCCACGCGCCGCCGACGACCGCACCCGGGACGGCGGCGAGACACCCCCGCCCCGTCGCACCCGGCGACTCTCCAGGCCCTCCGCCCCGGTGGTCCTCCTGCTCCTCACCCTGCTGCTGCCCACCGCCTCGCTGCTCGCGGACGGCGGCTGGCCGCAGGCGCTGCGCGTGGACCTGATCCCCGCGCTGGACTCCTTCGCCGACTGGGTGGTCGACAACCGCGACAGCCACCCCGTCTTCCTCTACTTCCTCCTGCACCTGTCCAACGCGGCCACCGACTCGGTCGCCTGGGTCCACGGCCTGCTCGCCTCGGTCGGCTGGGCCGGTGTGCTCGCCGTCGCCACGGCGCTCGCCTGGTGCGCGGGCGGAGGTGGCCGCAGAGGCAGGGGCCCGGCCCTCGTCGCCCTCGGCTCCCTGGCCGGCTGCGGCCTGCTGGGGCTGTGGGAGCAGGCGACCGAGACACTCGCCCTGATGCTGGTGTCCGTCGCCGCCGCGTCCCTGCTCGGGCTGCTGCTCGGCCTGGCCGGCGGGCTCTCCGACACCGCCCAGCGGGTCCTGGCCCCGGTGCTGAACACCATGCAGGTGCTGCCGTCCTTCGCCTATCTGCTGCCACTCGTCCTGATCTTCGGCATCGGCACTCCGTCAGCGCTGATCACCACGGTGATCTACGCCGCTCCCCCCATGGTCCGGATGACCGCCCTGGGCCTGCGCGGCGCGGACCCCGGGGTTCTGGAGGCTTCCCGGTCGTTGGGCTCGACCCGGTGGCAGCGGCTGTGGACGGCACAGCTGCCCGTGGCCCGCCCCCAACTCCTCCTCGGCCTGAACCAGACCATCATGATGGCCCTGTCCATGGTGGTCATCGCCTCCGTCGTGGGCGCCGGCGGTCTCGGTGAGAGCGTCTACCAGGCCCTGAAGACCCGGGACTTCGGCCAGGGCCTCACCGCCGGCCTGGCCATCGTGCTCATCGCCGTCTGGCTGGACCGGACGACCGCGGCGGCCGGGGCCCGTACCGGCAGCCCGGTCGGCCGCCGGAGCACAGGGTTCGCCCTCGCACTGGCGACCGCCGGCCTGCTGGTGGGCCCCCGTCTGGCAGCCGGCTGGCCCGAAGCGCTGACCGTGGACATCGCCGCCCCGTTGAACACCGCCGTGGACTGGCTGGTCGGCGCCGCCTACCAGGACGTCCCGGTCCTCGGAGGCACCTCGGTCTGGGCGGGCAGCGTCACCACCTGGGTGCTCAACCCGCTCGACACCGGGCTCCAGGCACTGCCGTGGTGGTCCCTGCTGCTCCTGGCCGGCGTGATCGCCTGGCTGGTCGGCACCTGGCGCGGCGCGCTGACCGCCGTACTCGCCCTGTCCTGCACCGGCGTCCTGGGCATCTGGGACAAGTCCCTCTACACCCTGTCCCAGGTCCTGGTCGCCGTCGCCCTCACCCTGGTGCTGGGCTTCGCCATCGGCACCCTCGCAGCCCGCGTCCGGACGGTCGAACGCCTGCTGCGGCCGGTGTTCGACGCCATGCAGACGCTGCCGCAGTTCATCTACCTGATCCCGGTCGTCCAGCTCTTCAACGCCGGCCGGGTCGCCGCGATCACCGCGGCGGCCGTGTACGCCCTGCCCGCCGTGGTGCGGGTCACCACCCAAGGGCTCAGGCAGGTGAGCCCGGCCACCATGGAGGTGTCCCGCTCGCTGGGCGCCACCACCTGGCAGCAGATCCGCGACGTGCAGTGGCCGCTCGCCCGCCCGGCGCTGCTGGTCGCCGCCAACCAGGGCGTCGTACTCGTCCTCGCGGTCGTCGTCATCGGCGGCCTGGTCGGCGGCGGAGCGCTGGGCTTCGACGTGGTCAAGGGCCTCACCGCGGGTGAGCTCGGCACCGGCCTGATCGCCGGCGCGGGCATCGTCTGCCTCGGTCTGGCCCTGGACAAACTGACCCAGCCGGCCGCCGGAGCCGCGTCCGCCCCCGCCCGGCACTGACCGACACCGGCCGCTCCCGGCCCGCGCTTCCCCCCACCCACCCCTACGAAAGGCAGTCCACCATGACCACGCACACCCCCACCGACATCCGCACGCACGCCCGGACGCGTGGTCGCCGGGCCGGACTCGCGGCGGCGGGCGTACTCGCCCTGCTCACCGTCAACGCGTGCGCCGCCGCCGACACCGGCGGCGGCGACACCAAGACCGTCAGCCTGCACACGCCCTCCTGGGTCGGCGCCGAGGTCAACACGGCCGTCGCGGCGTACCTCCTGGAGCACGAGCTCGGGTACAAGGTCAAGACGCAGCAGATGGACGAGACCCCCGCCTGGGACGCGATGAGTCAGGGCAAGATCGACGCGATCCTGGAGGACTGGGGCCATCCCCAGGAGGAGAAGCGCTACGTCCAGGGCAACAAGTCCGTCGTCTCGGCCGGCGAGCTGGGCGTGACGGGCCACATCGGCTGGTTCGTCCCGAAGTACCTGGCGGACGAGAAGCCTGACATCACGGACCACAAGAACCTCAACAAGTACGCCGGCCTCTTCAAGACCCCGGAGAGCGGCGACAAGGGCCAGTTCATCAAGGGCGACCCGTCCTACGTCTCGCACGACAACGCCCTGATCAAGAACCTCGGTCTGAACTACAAGCCGATCGAGGCGGGTGCCGAGGCCACGCACCTGGCGCAGCTCGAGCAGCTGTACAAGAACAAGAAGCCCTTCCTCACCTACTGGTGGACCCCGCAGTGGATGAACGCGACCATGGACCTGGTCGAGGTGAAGCTGCCGCCGTACGCGGAGGGCTGTGACGCGGACAAGAAGGCCGTCGCCTGCGCCTACCCCGACGTGCCGTTGAAGAAGTGGATGAACGCCGATTTCGCGAAGGAGGACAGCGAGGCGGCGCGGTTCCTGAAGAACTTCAAGTGGACGACCGAGCAGCAGAACCTCGTCGCCAAGTACGTCGCCGCCGACAAGATGAGCCCGGAGAAGGCGGCCGAGAAGTGGGTCGAGGAGAACGAGTCCACCTGGAAGGCGTGGCTGCCCAAGAAGTAGCCCCTCGCAGGACGCGCTCCGCCGCCCCGCTCGGCGATCGGGCCTCCGCGGACGGGAAGGGCTGTTGACGGTCCTCGGAGCCGCGGTCCACAGGGCCGTTGACGGCCCTTGAAGCCGAGGTCCACAGGGCCGTGGAGGTGGAGCGGGACCGTCGTGGCCGGTCCCGCTCCGGATGCCCTCAGACCTCGCTCGTTGCGCTTCACGATCCATCACCTCCGCTGAGCGCTTCATGGGGCGACAACCGCCACATGAAGCGCTCACGCGGAACCGAAACCCTCTGGTGTCAGTCCTGATCTCCGGTGTACTGAGCCGCGTACCAACTGGAGTCGATGGCGGGATTGCCCAGGGTTCCCCAGAATCGGTCGTCAGGTATCGATGGCAGTGGCGGATTGCCCAGGTCCGCATGCAGATCCGCACGCCAGTCGAGAGTGAAGTGACTTCGGATGTCCGCGCTCTCGCACACGGACCTGTAGGGGGACCCCCAGATCCCGAGGGCTATCTTCTCCGCGGCCCACCTACGAGTGTGGTCTCGGCTGGTGTCGGCCTGCGCCAGCACCGCGCGGAGTCGCAGGGCGAGCGGGTCGGTCCGGTCCGGCCGCGGTAGGGCCGCACCCCGCTCCCACGCGTCCAGGGCTGCCTTGACCTCCGGGTAGTTGTACAGCCCCGTTTCGACCGCCAGTCTGCGCAGCTGCTTCCGCGCGGCATCGACCACCCGCTCATACGGCAGGATCGCGATCAGTGCACCGAGTTCCTCGTGTCCGTCCAGGTGGCTCACGTGGAGGAGGTCGGTGGGACTGTGGGACAGGTCCAGCTCTGGCAGCTTCTCATCCGGTGCGGGAAGGGGCTCGTCGGCCCTGTACTCCGGCCTGGCAGGCAGAGGCCCCTCCCAGAACAGTCGGCCGTTGAACGTGACGACACCAGCGTCCTGGCCGTGCTCAAGCATGTCGGCCAGTTCGGCCAGATACCCACCCAGCGAGTGGGCCTGCCCAAAACTGGTGCCGGTCTCGTCGAAGAACCGTCCGATCGCACCGAAGGAGTCCCGCTCGGTACGGCAATCCATCAGGAGACCGTCCGACGTCACGTCATGGGAACCGAACTTCACGTAGCCGCGAAGCCAGTAGTCCTCGGCCTCCCCGTCGACGCCTTGGTCGATGCCGCGCATGAACGCGGTATCCCCGAGGATCCCGCTCACTCCGAGCAGCCGGTCGCCCGTACTGAACCGGAAAGCCTCAGGTCCCTCCAGCGCCCCGTTGTGCCGGAGGAGTGAAGCGACCAGGTCCGGAGGAAAGGTGACACCCAGTTCCTCCTGCGCCGCCGCGATCTCCTCGTCTCCCGCGGGCGGCCGAAGCGTGGCGAAAGTGCGGGGCGCGTGCTCGCGCAGCCACGCGTCGATGCGAGTCCATGAGCCCTGGACCAGGTCTGCTGTCATAGGGCCGACCTTAGGGTCAGCCTCTGACAACAGCTTGATCGTCGCTCACCGGACGTGCCCGCCATGTTGGCGTTCAGGCCGGCGAATTCGAGTAGACCCCTTCCGGCTCACCAGGCTGCGGCACCGGACGCTGCAGCCGCCCACGCAAGCGCTCACTCGCCAAGCGAAGCCTCAGGAAGGCCGAGGATCCTCTTACGGATCCGTGACGCGCGGCCGTCCGGACACCTCGCGGGGGCCGGGGCGGCATAGCTTCGGGTCATGCGCGTACTTGTGACTGGAGGAGCGGGCTTCATCGGCTCGCGTATCGTCGCCGAGCTGATCGGACGGGGGCACGACCCGCTGCTCTTCGACATGACGGAGGACGGGCGGGACGTACGGGATCCCGTCGCCGTGCGGAAGGCCCTCGCCGGGGTCGACGCGGTCTGTCACCAGGCGGCCAAGGTGGGCCTGGGGAAGGACTTCGGGGACGCACCGGGGTACGTGTCGGTCAACGACCTCGGTACGGCGGTGCTGCTGGCCGAGATGGCGGAGGCGGGCGTACGAGGGCTGCTGCTCGCCGGGTCGATGGTCGTCTACGGCGAGGGGCGGTACGAGTGTGCCGCGCACGGCGTGATCCGGCCAGGGCCCCGTGCCGAGGCCGATCTGAAGGCCGGTCGGTTCGAGCCGCGCTGTCCTGACTGCGGCGCCGACCTGGCACCCGGTCTGGTCGCCGAGGACGCGCCGATGGACCCGCGGAACGTCTACGCCGCCACCAAGCTCGCTCAGGAGCACCTCGCGTCCTCGTGGGCCCGGGCGATCGACGGACGCGTGATCTCGCTGCGCTACCACAACGTCTACGGGCCGGGGATGCCCCGCGACACCCCGTACGCGGGCGTGGCCGCCCTGTTCCGTTCCGCGCTCGCGCGCGGCGAGTCGCCGCGCGTCTTCGAAGACGGCGGACAGCGCCGGGACTTCGTCCACGTACGGGACGTGGCCTCGGCCAACGTGGTGGCGCTGGAGGCTCTGGCGGACGGACCGTGCTTCGCCGCGTACAACGTCGGCAGCGGCGATCCGAGGACCGTCGGCGACATGGCCCGGGCGCTGGCCTCCGCGTGCGGAGGCCCGGACCCGGTCGTCACCGGCGAGTACCGGCTGGGCGACGTGCGGCACATCACCGCGGACTCCGGGCGGCTGCGCCGCGAACTGGGCTGGCGCCCGACAGTGCCGTTCGCCGACGGGATGGCCGAGCTCACCGGCGGCGCGGAAGGCCCGGCCCTGCGGGAGGCCGGGCTCGCCCGGCAGCCGTAGGGCCGGCCTGGTGGGAACGGCTGTCCCGCCGGTGCCCCCTAGGTCGTGTCGTCAGAGTCCCGTCTGCCCGTCGGCCGGACGACGCTACTTTGACGACACTCCCTGGAGGTCGAGGTGGCCACCACCGAGGTCGACGAACGCGAGGTCCACGTCGACGACGGCCGCGGCGGCCGCGGGGCACCCTTCCGGTGGGCCCGGCTCGGCACGCGGGCCCTGTGCGCCGAGGCCCCGGAGGCCGGCTGGACCCGCACCCTCACCTGGCAGGCCGCGGGCCGCGGCTTCGTGGGCCTACGCCGCTGACGACGCGACGTGGAGGGGGCCGACGCCGGAGACGCGGCCCCCTTCTCCACAGCCCCCGGCTCACCGCCGCCGAGCCGCCCGTCGCAGGCATGCGCGCACCCCGACGTACGCGACAGTGATCGCGGCGACGGCCGCCATCGCGAGCAGCCAGTTCCGTGCGTAGTCCAGTGGCAGAACCGTCGCGTTGGCCACGCGCCCAGGGCGCAGGAGCGGCGGCAGGGCGATGGCCGTCAGCGAGCCTGCGACGATCAGCGCGGCGCGCGGCACACCGCGCAGCCGCAGACCCGCCGCCGCGGCGAGCGCGGCGAGCGCGAAGACGAGTGGTGCGATCAGCCCGTCGTGCGCGAGGACCCCGCCTACGAGCCACACGCCGACCCGCCACGGCTCGGGTTGCTCCAGCAGCAGGGAGCCGCCGAAGGTCATCAGGACGATCCCACAGCCGCCCAGCACGTACCGGTACGCCATCACAGCACCTCCAGTCGGCCGACCCACTTGGTCTGGAGCACTCCGGGCCGGTTCGGGGCGATGATCCGCGCCGGGTAGCCGTGGTCCAGGGACAGGACCTCGCCGTTCAGGCCCAACGCCAGCAGGGTGAGCGGGTCCTGGGCGTACGTGCGGCCCATCTCCATCACCCGGTACGCGCCCGCCGCCTCCAGTGACACCACCCGGCACCGTGCCCCCGGGCCGCCGCCCGCCCGGTTCAGCAGGTCGCGCACCCGTACCCCCGTCCAGCGGGCGGACTTGCTCCACCCTTCCACGCATGCGATGGGCAGCGTCACCTCGTGCTGCGGCATCGCGCGCAGTTCCTCCAGAGTGAGGCTGTACGGGCGCGGCCCGGCGACGGTCAGCCGCCAGTCGGTCAGCGACGCCGTGGTGACGCGTGCCGCGGCGGCCGTGCGGTTGACCGGCAGTCCCTGTGGCCCGTGGTCCGGACTGCGCGGGCCGAACAGCTCCAGGGGTCCGAGCGCGGTGACGGACTGGCCGACGGTCGTCAGCGTGACGGCGCCCACCCCGGCCGCGACGGCCGCCAGCAGCTGACGGCGGTCCGGTCCGTCGGCGGCGGGGAGGGCGAGGGTGCCGGGTGAGCGGCGGTTGAAGTGGTCACGGATCCGCGGCCATTGCACGGCGACGTGGAGCAGCAGCGCTCCCACCAGGAGCCAGCCGACGGCGTAGTGGACGGGTACGAAGGAGAACGGCCAGGGGTACCACTGGAAGGTGTTCAGCAGCCCGGTGAACAGCTCGAAGATCCCCGCGGCGACGAGCACGGCCACCGAGAGGCGTTCCAGCGCGTGCCGGACCGACCGGACCGGAGGCCACGTGAAGAGTCGGGGGTAGACCGCCCACAACTTGGCCAGCAGCAGCGGGATCGCGGCGATGCCGGAGGCCACGTGCAGCCCCTGGGTGAGCCGGTAGCCCCAGGAGGGACGGCTCGGCAGCCGGTCGGCGAGCCAGATGGGCGGGTGCTGGAGGTAGTGGCTGAGCACGCCGGTCGCGAAACAGACGACGACGGCGAGCCCGAGCAGGCGGCCGATCGCGGTCGCGGTACGGGCATCGTGCAGACGCGCCGTGAAGGTGATCGGCGGTCCGGGAGGCGGAGTCGGGCGCATGAGCCCATGACACCCCCGGCAGGGCCCCCGTGGGTGGTCGGAACACCTTACGAAACACGGACGCGCGGGACGCCCGACCCCACTTCGAGGACCGTTCCTGGAACGCTGCGGACGTGAACACGCGCACTGCCCTCACCGCCACGGCCCTCGCCGCACTCACCACCGTCCTCGTCCTGACCATCCGGTACGACGGCTACTTCACCGACCCCGGCGGGCTGTTCTGGTGGTACGCGGCGTGCTGGGCGCTGTTCGCCGGTGCTCTGCTCGCGCTGCGCCGGGTTCCGTCCTCCCATGTCGTACCCCTGCTGGTGGCCGGGGCGATCGCCGTCACGGTGACCGGGCTGGTGGCGCCGCCCCGGACCAGCACCGACTCGTACCGCTACGCCTGGGACGGCCGCGTCCAGTCGGCCGGCGTCTCCCCGTACGACCACGCGCCGCAGGACCCGGAGCTGGTCCGGCTGCGCGACTCGTGGCTCTTTCCCACGGGGGCGGCCTGCGCCGGGCCGGACCGCGCCCGCATCCCCGCTACCGGACCGGTACGGCACTGCACGCGTCTCAACCGGCCCGCCGTACACACCATCTACCCGCCCGTGGCCGAAGCGTACTTCCTGGCCGTCGACCAGCTCTCCCCGGAGGGAGCCCGGCACAAGCCCCTCCAGATCGGCTCCGGCCTGATCTCCCTGGGCGTGACCGGTGCGGTGCTGATGATCCTGCGCCGCAGGGGTACGGACCTGCGGCGGGCCGCGTACTGGGCGTGGTGTCCCGTCGTGCCCGTCGAAGCGGTCAACAACGCGCATGTGGACGTCCTCGGGGCGCTGCTGGCCGTGGCCGGCCTCGGGCTCCTCGCCGTCCTTCCGGGCCGTCGCCCGGCCGGCGGACTGGTCCTCGGCGCCGCCGTCGCCACCAAGCTCATGCCCGCCGTCGTCCTGCCGGGCGCGCTGTCCGGAGTCCGCCGCGTCCGCGACGCGGCCGCCGTGCTGCTGCCCGCCGCCGCGTTCACCGCGCTCGCCTACCTCCCGTACTCCCTCCTCTCGGACGGTTCCGTCTTCGGCTACCTCGGCGGCTATGTGGAGGAGGAAGGCTACGACGACCCCGCGGACGGCTCCCGGTACGCGCTGCTCCGCCAGGTCCTGCCCGACAGCTGGGCGCTCCCCGTGGTCCTCGTCGTCATGGCGGGCGTGTCCCTGTACGTGATGTGGCGCGGTGATCCGCACCGGCCATGGAGCGGCGCGCTGCTGGTCACCGGCTGGGCGTTCACCCTCCTCACGCCCGGCTACTCCTGGTACGCCCTCCTCCTGGTCGCCCTCGTCGCACTGGGCGGACGCTGGGAGTGGCTCGGCGTCGCCCTGGCCGGCCCAGCCGTCTACGTCCTCGGCCGGGTCTTCGACCACCGGGAACCGACGGCCGCGATCGCGTACGGTCTCGCTGCCCTCCTCGTCCTCACGGCCGCTGCCGTGCGGCGGCAGCGCGGAACCGGAACGCGTCGGCCCGTGGACGTCTCCGTCCAGGCGTCCGGACCGGGGTCGCCGCCCTCGGCCCGGACCGCGAGCCGGCCGACCTAGGTTCTGTCTCCTGGATCGGGTGGCGCCGGCCCTCGACGTGCGCGGTGCACGCCTCCGGGGAGGTCATTCCGCGGCGCGGCGCGCCCGGCGCCGACGTCGCGCCGAGCGTCGTCGGGGCGCCGACGCGTGCCACCTCCGGACGAGGAGCGTCGCTGCCGAGGCGACGAGGAGGGCGGCTGTGACGAGCAGCCAGCGTCCCAGGAACCCGTCGGCCGGGAGCCCCGTGTACGCGGTGTAGTGGTCGACCCGGCCCAGGATCAGCGGCCACCAGACCAGCAGCAGGAGCCCCGAGACGAAGACCGGGACACGCACGTAGTTGACACTCGCCCTCGGCGGCCCCTCCCCCGCGGGTGCCTTCTCCCTGAACAGACGCTGCGCGGCCCGGTCGGTCACTGAATAGAAGGGGAGCAGGACGAGGTCGTGGAGGAGTGCCGCACCGACGAACCACAGAGCCACACCCAGGGTGTCCCCCTGGAACAGCCGGACGCCGGCGTAGGCGGCGAGCGCGAAGGAGGCCAGCACGAGGAGCAGGTGGAGCGGGGACGCTCCGTAGCGGCGGCGAAAGGCGGCCAGGTGGCTCATGCCGGCTCTCCGAAGGTGATCCGGGTGACCCATTTGGTGTTGTGGACGCCGGGCGCGCCCGGGACGATCACGCGGGCCGGGTAGCCGTGGTCCCGCGAGAGCACGGCTCCGTTGACGCGCACGGCCAGAAGCGAACGGTGGTCGCGTACCTGGTTGTCCCTCAGGACGACGGAGCTGAACGCCCCTCCCCGCTGTACCGATTCCACCAGGGCCCGCGGGGTGTCCGTGCCGCGCCCGACCAGTGCGGCCAAGTCCGTGAGCCGAACGCCGCTCCACAGCTGGTCGGGGGTCGACCAGCCCTCGACGCAGGCGATGGGCAGCGCCGCTTCGTGCTGCTCCATGGCCAGGAGCGCATCTCGGGTCAGCACGACCTGGCGGCCCGCGCCGCGTACGGTCAGCCGCCAGGCGGGGCCGATGTCGCTGGGCCGGATCCCTACGGATGCCGCGGTCTTGTTGATCTGGAAACCGTTCGGACCTGAGCCGGGATCGCGGCCGTGCGGGGCAAGCAGCGCCGTCTGGCGCCACCAGCCGCCCACACTCTGCCCGGCCGTCACCACGAAGAGCGCCAGGGACCCCAGTCCGACCATGCCCAGGGCGCCCCGCCGCGAGATGGTGGGCGGCGCCGGCCGGGGCGACGCAAGGCCGGCCGCCTCCTCCGTACCGGCTTCCGGCAGCTCGCGTCCGTACCTCACCGCGCGCAGGGCACGCGGCAGCCGGAAGGCCACGTGCACGACGAAGGCGCCGATGAACACCCACGCCCCGTAGAAGTGGAGGACGTAGAAGGAGCCCGGGAAGATGTAGTGCAACTGCACGTTGAGGATGCCCGTGGCGAACTCGAAGCCGGCGCCGCCCACCAGCAGGAGCAAGGACAGGCGCTCGATGCCGTGGCTGACCGACCGTACGGGCGGCCACCGGAACAGCTTGGGGATGACCGACCACAGCTTCGCCAGCAGCACCGGTACGAGGACGACGCCCAGGACCACGTGTACGCCCTGGTTCACCCGGTAGAGCCAGTACGGCGAGGTCGGCCAGGAGAACAGGTAGAAGCCTAGCCACCCCTTGTCCGGCGTCTGGTCGTTGATGGGCGACAGATCCGGGTTGTACGCGGCGTACGACAGCAGGCCCGTGACGAACAGCAGCGTGATGCCGACCAGCAGGACGATTCCGAGCACGGCGGTCAGCCACAGCCCCCGCAGCGGGCTGCGCCAGAACTCCGGCCGCGACGGCCCCGGCGGGGGCGGCCCCGACACGGCAGCCCGCAGACGCGTCAGCGGAGCCGGCCGCCTCGCGGGCTCCGACGGCGCCCGGGACGGGGACTCGGGCCGATTCCGCTCTCCGTCGCTCGCCTCCACCGGGACACCTCCGCACATTCGCCGATCGTCGGAGACGAACATCCCGCACCGGAACGCGGGCCGGGTCCGTGACACGCCCACCCGGGGCCGCCCGGTGCCTCCCCCGGCCGCCGTACATCGTCGATGCACCTCCGTGCGAGCGGAGACTCCGCCGTGTCGAGCGGCGAGTGGGGACCGTTCGACCCAAGCGAGACGCCCGAGCTGTGAACCAGACTGGTGGTGTCGGATTCAGGAGGTGTACATGAACACCCAGCCGAGCGCCGACGCGACCGCCGAGTCTCTTCTGCTCGACGCCGCTCTGCCCGAGTTCCGGTTCTCCCGCCTGGAGTGCTCCGTGATCGGCGCCCCGCCGGACGTGGTGTACGGAGCAGCCCGGGATCTGGACATGCTGTCCATCCACTCCCCGCTGTTCGACGCGGTCACGTGGGCGCGTGGCGTACCGGACCGACTGCGCCGTCGGCCCGCGGTCACACCGCCTTCGATGCGGGTCTCCGACCTGTTCGAGACGCCCACAGGTGATGATCGGCGGGACCCGGAGGCCCAACCCTGGGTCGCCCTGGGAGAGCGCGCGGGGCGCGAGATCGTCTTCGGGGCGGTCGGCAAGGTGTGGAAGCCCACCATCGAGTGGCGCCGCGTCGAACCCGGCGAATTCGCGGGCTTCGAGGAACCCGGCTGGGCGAAGATGGCCGCCGCCTTCGTCGTCCACCCCTACGGGGCAGAGCGGTCGCTTCTGACCTACGAAGCCCGCACCGCCTGCACCGACCCGGTCTCCACCAGACGGTTCGGCCGCTACTGGACGCTGGTCTCCCCAGGCGTCGGCATCGTGCTGCGCGCGGCGCTGCGGACGATCGAGGCGGCCTCGGAAGCCGGAGAACGAAGCACCTGAGGAGATGAGACGTGATGCGTGCCGTGATCGTGTACGAGAGTCTGTTCGGCAACACGCGCGAGGTCGCCGACGCGATAGGAGAGGGCGTCAAGGCGGCGCACCCGGACGCCGAGGTCGAGTGCGTGGCCGTGGTCGACGCGCTGCCGGAGCGCATCGGCCCCACCGACCTGCTGGTCGTCGGCGGACCGACCCACATGCGGGGCATGACAACGGGGATGAGCCGGAAGATGGGGCTGAAGTCGGAGGAGAAGGACGCCGAGAAGGGGGAACGTCCCTTCGCCCCCGAGGAGGGCGCCGAGGGTCCTGGCGTCCGCGACTGGTTCCACGACACGCTCCCGAAGGCCCACACCGGTACCCATGCCGCCGCGGCCTTCGACACCCGGGCGGACATGCGCCTGGCCGGCGCCGCCGCCGGCGGCATCGCGCGCCGGCTGCGCAGCCATGGCTACGAACTCGTCGCGGAACCCGAGGGATTCATCATCGAGGACACCGAAGGGCCGCTGCGCGAAGGCGAGAGGGAGCGCGCGAGGGCGTGGGGCGCGGCCCTCCAGGCCTCGTGACCGACCCGCGAGGAAGGGCCCGCTGACAGCCGGAGTGAGACGCGCCCCGTGCCACCCGGCCCGGTGCGCCCTTCCTCCGATACGTGCCGGAAGGTCGCCCCGCCGGTGTCGCCACTGTGATCCGGAAGGCCGCCGCCGGAGTCGAGTCCGTGATCCGGAAGGCCGCCGTCGGAGTCGAGCCTGTGATCCGGAACCCGATGCCTGCCGCGCGCGGCGGATGCCGGAGCCGGGGCTGATCCGACTGGCACGGGGCCGAGCGGTGCACCAAGGGGGCCATCCGGCCCTCCTCGCCCCTCGCGGAACAGGACCAGACTGGGAGTGGACACCGATCAGGAGGCCCCGATGAGCACTCCCCCCAACCCACGCCTCACCGCAGCCCTCTCCGCCGACCAGCGTGACCGGCTGCTGAACTGTGCCAACCGGGTGGACTTCCCTGAAGGTACCCGCCTGTTCGAGGAGGGCGGATACGCCGACCGGTTCTGGATCGTCCGTACCGGAACAGTCACCCTGGACGTCCGTGTCCCCGGCAAGCGGCCGGCCGTGGTCGACAGCGTCAGCGCCGGTGAACTGCTCGGCTGGTCGTGGCTGTTCGAGCCGTACCGCTGGCATTTCGGCGCCGAAGCGATGACGCGGGTACGCGCGGACGAGTTCGACGCGGCGACCGTGCGCATGATGATGGACGTCGATCCGGCCTTCGGCCTCGCCCTGGACCACTTCGTCGGACAGATGCTCGCCCATCGTCTCTTCTCCGCCCGGGTGCGGCTGCTGGATCTGTACGCCCCCCACGGAAGCGGCCTGTAGATCCTCACCTCTCAGGGAGAACGTGATGCCCGCCTCGCGCTACACCGTCAGCGACGTCATGACCCACACCGCCGTCGCCATCGGGCGTGACGCTTCGTACAAGGAGATCGTCGCCCTCATGGACCAGTGGAAGGTGAGCGCCTTGCCCGTCCTGGAGGGGGAGGGACGGGTGATCGGGATCGTGTCGGAGGCCGACCTGCTGCCGAAGGAGGAGTTCCGCACGGACGAACCCCGTCCTGACGAGTTCCCCGCGGCGTCCAAGGCCGGAGCCCTGCGGGCCGGGGAACTCATGTCCAGCCCGGCCGTGACCGTCCACCCGGACGCGACGCTCGCCGAAGCGGCACGGATCATGGCGACGCGGAGGGTGAAGCGCCTGCCCGTCGTCAACGGCGTGGGCATGTTGGAGGGCGTGGTCAGCCGGAGCGATCTGCTGAAGGTCTTCCTCCGCACGGACGCCGAGATCGAGGACGACGTCCGTCGCTCCGTGCTCAGCGAGTCCGCTGCCCCGGCGGCGCTCGACGTCACGGTGACGGAGGGGGTGGCCACGATCCGCGGTGTGCTCTCCGATCGGTCGCTGGTGCCGCTCCTGGCCCGGGCGGTGCGCGCGGTGGAGGGGGTCGTCGACGTCCGGATGGACCTCGATCCCGGCCCGTGAGGCGTTCGATGACGGACAATCCTCGTGAGGGGCGGACCACGTACGCGACCGACCACAGGGATCGCCATGAACGATCGCCAGACAGCCACCGCACCCACGCGGGTCTTCCTCGTGGACGATCACGAAGTCGTCCGCCGGGGCCTTCGGGACCTGATCGACGACGAGCCCGACATGGAGGTGGTCGGCGAGGCGTCGACGGCCGACCAGGCACTGGCCAGGGGTCCCGCCCTGCGGCCTGACGTCGCGGTTCTCGACGTCAGGCTGCCCGACGGCGACGGCATCTCCGTGTGCCGGGAACTGCGCTCCCGGATGCCCGGACTGGCCTGTCTGATGCTGACGTCGTTCGACGACGAGGACGCACTGCTCGACGCGATCATGGCGGGGGCCGCCGGGTACGTCCTGAAGCAGATCAAGGGATCCGATCTGGTGTCGGCGGTACGGACCGTGGCCACCGGGCAGTCGATGCTGGACCCGGCCACCACCGCCCGGCTGATGCACTCGCTTCGGGACCCGGAGGCGGCGAAGCCGCCGGAGGACGAGCGGCTCGCGGTGCTGTCCGAGCGGGAGCGGTCCGTCCTCGACCTGATCGGCGAGGGGCTCACCAACCGGCAGATCGCCAAACGGCTGTACCTGTCGGAGAAGACCGTCAAGAACCACATCTCACGCCTGCTCGGCAAACTCGGCGTGGAACGCCGCGTCCAGGCCGCCGTCATCGCCGCACAGGCCCACGAGCACGACGACGAGGAGGCGTAGGGTCCTCATTCCCGCTCGGCCGGCAGCGGGATACGCCACTCCAGGACTGTTCCGCCGGCCGGCTCGGCTCGCGCGTGGACCGACAGGGTGCCTCCCGACCGCTCAGCCCGTTCGGACAGATTGCGCAGCCCGCTCCGGCGGGCGCCGTCGGGCGGGATGCCGATGCCGTCGTCGCTCACCGTCACGGCCAGGACGCCGTCGTCGGCGACGACCGACACGTCGGCCCGGCGGGCCCGCGCGTGCCGGGCCACGTTGGTGAGGGCTTCACCGATGACCGCGATCACCTGTTCGGCCGCCTCGGGGGGCACGTCCGTGTCAAGGAGGCCCTCCATGCGCAGGGCGGGGGCGAACCCGAGCGTGGTCGCGGCCTCGTCCACCGCCTTGACCACGCGGTTCCTCAGCCTCGGGGCGGCGCCCGGGGTGCCGTGGTCCCGGAGCCCGAAGATGGTCGACCGAATGATCTTGATAGTGGCGTCCAGGTCGTCGATCGCCCGTCCCAGCCGGTCCACGGCCTCCGGGTGCTCGACGAACCGCCGGGCGCTCTGGAGCGTCATCCCGGTGGCGAACAGCCGCTGGATCGCCAGGTCGTGCAGGTCACGGGCGATCCGGTCGCGGTCCTCCAGGAGGACGACCTGCTCGGCCTCCCGGCGCCGGTCGGCCAGTTCGAGCGCCATTGCGGCCTGTCCCGCGAATCCGGGGAGAGCGGTGATCTCCGAGCCTGTGAACGGGGGCCGTCCGTGGCGCCGCGCGAGGATCAGTACGCCGCTCAGTCGTTCCTTCGTGCCGACCGTGACGGCTACGGCCGGTCCGAAGCCCTTCCACCGTTCGGGCTGCACCGTGACGCGCGGGTCGTTCTCGACGTCCGGCACCGTGATCAGGCCGTCCCCCTCCGTGAGGGCGGCAGCGGCCAGGGTTCCCTCGCTGCTCGGCAGGACGACGTCCGCGTGCACGTCGGCCCCCTCACCGCGGGCGAGCGAGCCCCGCAGCTCGCCGCCCGCCCCCACCAGGTAGAAGACCCCCACGTCGGCACCCGCGATGTCGACCGCCTGCTCCAGCATCCTGTCCAGGACCTGGCTGTCCTCCGCGCCCGACAGGAGGGCGCTGGTGAGGTCGGAGCTGGCGGCGAGCCACCGCTGCCGGAGGCGGCCCTCCTCGTAGAGCCGGGCGTTCTCGATCGCGATGCCGGCAGCGACGGCCAGGGTCGTGACGACGGCCTCGTCCTCGGCGTCGAAGTCGGCTCCGCCACGCTTCTCGGTGAGGTAGAGGTTGCCGAAGACCTCGTCGCGGACGCGGATCGGGACGCCCAGGAACGTGTGCATCGGCGGATGGTGGGGCGGGAATCCGTACGAGGTGGGGTGCTCCGACAGCTCGGAGAGGCGGAGCGGCCGGGGGTTGCGGATCAGTTCGCCGAGGAGGCCGTGTCCGGAGGGCAGGTCGCCGATCTGCCTCCGCAGGTCGTCGCCGATGCCGATGGGGAGGAACTCGGAGAGTCTGCTGTCGTCGCCGATGACGCCCAGGGCTCCGTACTCGGCGTCCACGAGCGTCACGGCCGCCTCCACGATGCCGCGCAGCACCTGCGGCAGGTCGAGTTCGCGGCCCACGGACATGACGGCTTCGAGCAGACCGTCGAGCCGGTCCCTGGTGCCCCGCACCTCGTCGATGCGCACCTGGACCTCGTCGAGCAGCTCGTCGAGTCTCAGCCGCGGAATCCGGTTCTCCACACGCTCAGGGCCCTCACGACCCATCGAAACCTCCGGCTGCGTCGAGCGCTCGGGCGGCACCCGAAGCACGCAGTCTCACCGTAGTCCGGATGAGGCACCGGTTCCTGTCGGGCCGCTCGGGTGGAAGGCGGTCCGTAGGACGCGGGCCGCGACGAATCCGGCGGGCGCGCACGCGAGAGCGATCCCGGCACCCGCCCAGCCGAGCGGCTCGGTCTCCAGGACCGATGCCAGGAAGGGCACGTACAGGGCGGCCGCTGCAAGCAGGGCGGAAGCGAGGACGGACAGCGGGAGGAACGGATTCTCCTTGGTCAGGAGCCGGGTGCGCAGTCCCAGGACGACGCCGAGCTGCGCGGCGAGCAGGGCGAGGAAGAGGACGCTCTGCCAGGCGAGGTCCAGTGCCTGGGCGGCGAGCCCTGCGCCGAGGGAGGCCACCGTGACGACGGCCGCGAGAACGAGCAGCCTCTGCCAGGCGCCGCCGCCGAGAATGTGCTGGTCAGGTGGGCGCGGGGGGCGGCGCATCGCTCCCGGGGACGCGGGCTCGGCGCCCATCGCGACGCCCGTGAGACCGTGTGTCAGGAGGTTGATCCACAGAATCTGGCCTGCGCGGAGAGGCAGCGGAAGTCCCAGGAGCGGGCCCATGAGCATCACGAGGATCTCCGCCGCGCCGCCGGCCATCCCGTAGACGAGGAAGCGGCGGATGTTGTCGTAGACACGTCTCCCCTCCTCGACGGCCGCCACGACCGTCGAGAGCTCGTCGTCGGTGAGGACGAGGTCCGCCGCCTGCCGCGCCACCTCCGTTCCGCGCTCCCCCATGGCGACACCGATGTCGGCACGGTGCAGGGCCGGGCCGTCGTTGACCCCGTCGCCGGTCATCGCGGTCACCGCTCCCCGGGCACGCCACGCCTCCACGATGTCCAGCTTCTGCTGCGGGTCCGTACGCGCGAAGACCCGCACCGAGGTGAGGTCGACGACTCGCCCCGCGGCCACGTCCTCCCCGGTGACGACTCGGCCCTCGGTTTCGTCGGCGTCGCCCAGGAGAGCGACGTGCGACGCGACCGCCCGGGCCGTCGCCGGATGGTCCCCGGTGATGAGAACGGGCGTGATGCCCGCGTCACGGCAGGAGGCGAGGGTTGCCGCGGCATGCGGTTTGGGCGGGTCGCTGAGCGCGACGAGACCGAGGAGCGCCAGCCCCGACTCCGCCGCGGTGACCGGGCTCGGGACGTCGTTCCGCACGCCCGACGCCACGGCGAGCACGCGGTATCCCCGGGCGGCCAGGTGCGCGGCCTCCTGGCGTGCCGCCGCGAGCCCGTCCGGAGGATCGAGCAGGACCGCCGGGTCGAGTACGGCCTCGGGGGCGCCCTTCAGGCAGACGAGCACCCCGCCTGTGCCGGTCCTGTGGAGCGTGGTCATGCGTCTGCGGAGGCTGTCGAAGGGCGCCTCTGCGACCCGGGGGCGGGTCACCGACAGTTCCGTCGGCCCCGGGCAGCCCGTCTTGGCCGCGGCCGTCAGCAGCGCGGCCTCCATGGGGTCGCCCAGAGCCGTCCAGCGGCCGTCGGACGCCCTCTCGTCCGCCGGGCGCAGCGTGGCGTCGTTGCACAGGGTGGTCACCGTCAGCAGCTCCGTCAGCGGCTCGAGCTCGTCCGCCTCCGCCGGCCTCCCGGCGACAAGGGCCTCGCCTTCGGGTTCGTAACCCACGCCGGAGAGCTCGGCGCTCACTCGCGGTGTCCAGACGTGCTGGACGACCATGCGTCCCTCGGTCAGGGTGCCGGTCTTGTCGGTGGCGAGGACGGACACCGAGCCGAGCGTCTCCACCGCGGGCAGCCGCCGCACCAGGGCGTGCCGGGCGGCCATGCGTCTGGCCCCGAGGGCCAGGGCCAGGGTGACGACGGCGGGAAGGGATTCCGGGACCGCCGCGACGGCCAGGCTGATGGCGGTGACGGCCATCGTGCCGAGTGGGAGCCCCCGCACCAGGCCGAGGGCGAAGACCAGGACGCAGAGCACGAGCGTCACGGCCGCCAGGACGCGACCGAGGGCGGCGAGCCGGCGCTGCAGGGGGGTCGGCTCGCGGCCTTCGTCGAGGAGAGCCGCGATGCGGCCGAGCGCGCTGGACGCCCCGGTCTCCGTGACCGTGGCGACGCCCCGGCCCCGCACGATGACCGTGCCCGCGCTCAGCGTCGCGCCGGGGTCCTTGTCGACGGGCACCGACTCCCCCGTGAGCATGGACTCGTCCACCAGGACGGCGGACGCCTCGGCGAGCTCGGCGTCGGCGGCGACGATGTCGCCCTCACCGACCAGGAGGACGTCACCCGGGACGATCGACGCCGCCGGGAGGTCGTGGACGGAACCGTCGCGCCGCACTCGCGCGTGAGGGGCGGTGAGGGCCGAGAGTGCGGCGACGGCGTTGTCGGCCCGGATCTCCTGCGCCACGCCGACGGTCGTGTTCACGAGGACGACCAGCCCGATGACGATCGCGTCAGGGTGGTCGCCGATCGCGAGGGTGAGCACGACGGCCCCGAGGAGCACCATGATCAGCGGGTCGGTCAGCTGGGCCAGGACCCGCTTGTGGAGCCGTACGGGCTTCCTCGGGGTCACCTCGTTGGGGCCTGTGCGGGCGAGCCTCCGGGCGGCCTCCGCCTCGGTGAGTCCCGTGGTCCCGCGCAGCGAGGCGCGCGCCCGGTCCTCCGCGGACGCCGTCATGACCCGCTCACCCGGCAGGGACGGTGTTCACCGGGCAATGGTGACGGTGCGGCAGCCCTCGGACGACGGAGCCGACGCGCGTCCCGGGGTACCCATCCCGGCCCCGACGGCCGACGACGACGGCAAGGGCGTGCCCGGCCGCGTCCGCGAGCGTCGCCACGTCCGGCTGCCGGGCGTGCGCCCGGGCGAGGGCCGGGTGCCCGTTCCTGACGGGGCCGGCACCGACGACGATGTCACGGCGGTTCGTTGTGCGTGTCATGACGTGCTCCCGTGTCCGGGTCCTTGCCGGGGATGAGCTCCACGGGGCGGTGGGCGTGCTGGAGCAGACACCGGCGAGACCCTGCCGAGGCGGGGACGGGTCGTGGTTCCGTCCCCGGCTCCTCCTCATGCGGGGTGCATGGGACTACTTCCACCCTGGCACAACGGGTCCGAGCGGCCGGAGGGCCGCTGGGGCCGACGACGGGACCGAAGGTCCCGCCCGGCGGGCGGAGGGGACCGGCGGCGACGAGCCCGTTCGGTCCTGAAGGTGGACCATTCGGCCCTCGCCGCCCCGGAGCGTCCGTTGGAGGGTGGTGACGCGAGACAACACAGCGTCCGAACCCCTCGAACAGGAGGCGCGGCGATGAAGCACATGAAGGTCGGCGGTCTGATGACCGACGACGTGGTCTCCGCCCTCCCCGCGACGCCGTTCAAGGAAGTGGCGAAGCTGCTGGCCGAGCACGACATCAGCGGAGTTCCCGTCGTGGACCAGGACGACCACGTCGTCGGGGTCGTCTCCGAGAGCGACCTCCTGGCCCGGCACGTGCTGACCGCGCGGGAGCTGATGACCTCGCCCCCCGTCACGGTTCACGCCGAGGAGACGGTGGCGGACGCGGCACGGCTGATGCTGCGCCGCGGGGTCGAGCGACTTCCCGTGGTGGACGAGGAGGAACGACTGGTGGGCATCGTGACCCGCCGCGATCTGCTCTGTGTATACCTCCGCCCGGACTCGGAGATACGGCGCCGTGTCCGTGAGGACGTCCTCACGGACGCCATGGACCTGCCGGGGGACGCGGTGGACGTGCACGTCCTCGACGGTGTGGTGACGCTGGGAGGCCGCGTCCGGCGACGGAGTCAGGCCCAGATGCTCGTCGGACTCGTCGAGCGCGTGGACGGCGTCGTCGCCGTCGTGGACCGGCTGTCCTTCCACGAGGACGACCGGCGTCTCACATCCCCCACCCGGACCCCGCAGGACATCTCATGGTGACTCACCGCAGACGGGGACTCACCGCAGAAGGACGAACCGTGTCCACCACCGCTCTGACCCGGCCACTCGTGGCGTCGCTGATCGAGGACGCCGTCACGGCTCCCTCGATGCACAACGCACAGCCCTGGAAGTTCGTCTGCAAGGCGGCCAACGGGGTCATCGAACTGCACGGCGACCCGCTGCGCGGCATGCCGCACGAGGACCCGGTCCACCGCGCCCTCCACATCGGCTGCGGCGCCGCGCTGTTCGGTCTGCGAGTCGCCGCCGCACACCGGGGCCTGCGACCCACGGTTCGGCTGCTGCCCTCGCCCGACGATCCCTGGCACCTCGCCGACGTACGGCTGGACGCTCCCGACGACGCCGACAGCGACCTGGGCGTACTCCATGCCGCCCTGTCGCGGCGGCACACCAGTCGTTTTCCCTTCACCGAGGAGCGGATCTCCTCCGAGGTGATCGACGGGCTCCGTGCCGCGGCCCTCCTCGAGGGCTGCCGACTCGTCGTGCCGGGAGCGTGGCACACCGACACCGTCATGGAACTTGTCCACGCCTCCGAGCTGTTCGAGGCGACGGACGAGGCCGTACGCGCGGAGATCGCCACCTGGACACGCACCGGTGCGGCGGGCGAGGGCCCCGGCACGGAGGGTGTCCCGGCGTACGCCTTCGGTCCACGGCAGTACGACGTGACCTCCCCCGTCAGGGACTTCGGCGCCCCCCGCCAGGTGTCCGGCCGTCCATCGGCACGCTTCGAGAAGAACCCGCAGATCGCGCTGCTCGGCACGGTCGAGGACACCCCGGAGGCATGGCTGAAGGCCGGTCAGGCCCTGCATCGGGTCCTGCTGCAGGCCACACTCGACGGTCTGTCCACCTCGCTCATGTCCCAGCCGCTGGAATGGCCCGAACTCCGTGCCGACGCACGCGATCCCGGCTCGACCGTCGGCTTCGTCCACATGGTGATCCGGCTGGGCTACGGCCCCCAGGGGCAGGCCACGCCGCGCCGGCCCGTCTCCGAGGTGCTGGCCTTCGGCTGAGGCGCCGCTCGCCGGCGGAGCGAGCCACCTCTCCGAGCCACCTCTCAGAGACGGAACCAACGCTCCTGTCCCGGTGCGACGGTGACCCGCCGGTCGCCCGGGAGGACCACGGCGAGCGGGCCCCCGGACGCGGCGGGGACACGGATGGCCAGCCGACCCGGGAGCATCCGCAGGCGCACCCCTCGATGACGGCCGACGCACAGGGTGAAGGCGAACCGTGGGATCCTCGCGAGCGCCACCGGAGCCACCCGAAGCCCCTCCGGTCCCGTTTCCAGGCCGGTGATCCCTCGTTCGACGAGGTCGACCGTGCCCGCCATCGCGCCGAGATGGATGCCCTCGCCGGTCGTTCCGCCCTGGACGTCGGCCACGTCGGCGAGCAGCGCCTCCTCGCAGTAGCTCCAGGCGTCGGGCCCCTTCTGCCGGGCCAGCACCCAGCCGTGGACGAGACTGCTGAGCGTCGAGCCGTGACTGGTGCGCCGCAGGTAGTACGAGACGGTGGCGCGCCACACCTCGTCGTCCAGCCGGTAGCCGAGCCGGCCGAACAGCCCGTACAGTTCCTCGGGCCGGAACAGGTAGCCGAGCATGAGGGTGTCGGCCTGCTTCGACGCCTGGTAGCGGTTGACCGTGTCGCCCTCGGCCTCCAGGATCCGGTCGAGTCTGCGAATGTCTCCGTAGCGGGTCCGATAGGCCTCCCAGTCGAGCTCCACCAGGTCCCCGTAGCCCTCGAACTGGCTCACCACGCCGTGGTGGAACGGCACGTACAGGCGGCGGGAGACATCCTCCCAGCGAGCGAGCTCCCCGTCGTCCAGCGCCAGTCGCTCCGAGAGTTCCGAGCGGCGGGCCTCGGGCAGTTCGCCGAGCAGGTCGAGGCCGCGCGCGAGCACCCAGGCGGCGGTCGCGTTGGTGTAGGCGTTGTCGTCGATCCCGGGGGTCGTGGCACCGGGGCAGGCGTCGTGATACTCGTCGGGTCCCACGACCCCGCGGATGCGGTAGCGGCCGAGGGCGGGGTCGAAGGTGGCGGCCGAGGACCAGTAGCGGGCCACCTCCAGCAGGATCTCCGCCCCGGCCGAGTGGAGGAATCCTCGATCGCCGGTGGCCTGCGCGTGCCGCCAGACGTTGAACGCGACGGCGGAGCCCACGTGGCGCTGCAGCCGGGAGCGGTCGGGCAGCCAGCGTCCTGAGCGCGGGTTGAGATGGAGGGCCTGTGTCTCGTCCCGGCCCGAACTCGCGCTCTGCCATGGATACATGGCCCCTTGGTGTCCGGCGAGGCGGGCGGCCGCTCGGGCGGCCGGCAGTCGACGGTACCGGTACATGAGCAGCGCCCGGGCCACCTCCGGGAAGTGAAGGTCGAGGTAGGGCAGGACGAAGAGCTCGTCCCAGAAGACGTGCCCCCGGTACGCCTCGCCGTGCAGCCCTCGCGCGGGCACGCCGACGTCGAGATCCGCCGTGTGCGGGGAGAGCGTCTGCAGCAGGTGGAACACGTGCAGCCGCAGGATGCGGCCGGCCTCACCGGGCACATGCAGCTCACCCTGCTCCCAGACGCGCTGCCAGGCAGACTTGTGGGTGGCGAGCAGCCGGGGGAAGACCGGAGCACGAGCGATCACGTCGGTGGCCGCCGAGAGCGGGTCGACGGCGGGCCAGTCCGATGAGCTGCGCAGCGCCAGGGTCTTCACGACCATCGCCGAGCGCCGGGGAACGACGGGCAGGCGGTACGTCTGTACGGTGGCGGCCGGGGTGGCCTCCTCTCGGGCGGGCCGTACGGGGCGGGTCACCGTGCGCACGGCCATGGCGATCCTCATGCCCGGGTCGGTCGTACGGCAGGAGATCCAGGCGACGCCCTCGGGTTCGAATCCGGTCCGGTGGTCGGTGAGATGACGCCCTTCGAGATGCCGGTACCGCTCGACTCCGGCATTGGTGACGGCGCCGTCGAGGATGGACCGCACCTCGACGGAACCGCTCCAGCCGTAGGCGCGGAAAAGAGTGCACTGGGCCGCCAGTCCGGGGTCTCCCATGTGAACGACGCGGATGTGGCTGACGCGCAGGCCCCTCCCACGGGCGTCCTCGAAGAACAGGCGTCGGGTGAGCACACCCGCGCGCAGGTCGAGTCGCACCTCGTAGTGGCGCAGTTCTCTGGCATCGGGCGTCAGCCAGTCGCCGGCCGGCCCGTCCTCCGGGAGGCAGCGGTAGCGCAGAAGCGTCCAGTTCGGAAGGTTGACGAGGTCCTCGTTCTCGACCTGTTCACCGGCGACGACCGAGGTGGCCCGGTCGTAGCAGCCGGCCAGATAGGTGCCGGGGTAGTGCTTGGTCCCGGCAGCGCACTCGGGAGCGGAGCCCCGGGTGGCGAACCGGCCGTTGCCGAGCGTGCAGAGGGCTTCGACGAGCGGCTCGCGTTCCGGGTCGTACCGGTCGTAACTCCACGTCCAGCCGGTGGTCATCCGCGCTCACCCCACACGCTCCGGACCAGCGTCGTGAGATCGGGAACCGCCAGGTCGGCACCCCGCTCTCGCAGGGCGTCGGCCGCGGTCCGCAGCGGCGTGCGGTCGACACCGGCGACGAGCCCGAAACCGCCGCGCCGTGCCGCCTCGACCCCGGCGAGCGCGTCCTCGGCGACCGCGGTCTCCCGCGGACGGCTGCCGAGGAGGGACGCCGCCCGCAGGAAGAGCGCCGGATCCGGCTTGCCGGCCAGGCCGAGCCGGGCGGCGTCCTCGCCGTCCACGATCACCGCGAGGAGATCCGTGAGCCCCGCGGCGCGGATCAGCGCCCGGGCGTGCCGGGAGGCGGACACCGCGGCGCACGCCACACCCGCCGTGCGCAGGTCCGCGAGGGCCGGCCGGGCGTCGGGGAACGCCGCGACGCCTTCGGTACGGAGCAGATCGACGAACGCGTGTTCCTTGCGTGCCGCGACCGCCCAGATCGTCGTGCGGCCGGGCGGGTCGCCGGGCGTCCCGGCCGGGAGTCCGAGCCCCCGGGCGGCGAGGAAGGCCGCCGCCCCGTCGTAGCGGGGCCTTCCGTCGACGAACCGCCGGTAGTCGGCGTCCGCGTCGAAAGGCGGCTCATCCTCGCCCGACACCGCTTCCAGGCAGGCGTCCAGGGCGGTCTTCCAGGCCGTCGCGTGCAGGCCGGCCGAGTCGAGGAGCACGCCGTCCGTGTCCAGGACGAGGGCACGGAGCCGGCGCAGTCGCGGGTCTCGGTCGTCCACGGCGGCACTCCGTTCCGGGCCGTGGTCGGAGCCGGGCATCGCCACGTCCTCCGCGAGCCTCCACGGAGTCCCCGGCCCACGCCTGAGCCGGTCGGCCCCCGGAAGGGGCCCGCTCGGACCCTCCGGACCCGGCCGGTCCGGATGCGAAGGTGGAGACCGGTCCACTCCGAAGGAGGGCTGACCATGTCCGAGGCAGCCCCGAACCCCGCCCCCACCGCTCCGCGAGCCGCGCTGCTCAGCTTCCTGGGCGGCGTGGGAACGGTCACCGGCAGCAAGTTCCTGGTCGAGAGCGACCATGCGCGGATCCTCCTCGACTGTGGGCTCTTCCAGGGTTTCGCGACCCTGCGGCGGCGCAACTGGGAACGGTTCGCCCGCGACGCCGCCGACGTAGGCGCCGTGGTCGTCACCCATGCCCACCTGGACCACTGCGGCTATCTGCCCCGCCTGGTCAGGCAGGGCTTCCGGGGGCCGATCCTGACCAGCGCGCACACCGCACGGCTCGCCGCGATCGTGCTGCGCGACAGCGCACGGCTCCAGATGGAGGCGGCCCGGCACGCCGACGAGCACGGCTGGTCCAAGCACCGCCCGGCCAAGCCGCTGTACGACGACTCCGACGTGGAGAGGACGCTGGCGTTCTTCGACCCGGTGCCGGTCGGCGAGGACGTCGAGATCATGGCCGGAACCCGGCTGACGCTCCACCACGGCGGGCACATCCTGGGATCGGCGTGGGCCCGCCTGACGCTCGAGGACGGCCATACCCTGGCCGTCTCCGGAGACCTGGGACGGCCCGGACATCCGCTGCTGGTACCGCCCGAGCCGTTCTCGGGCGCCGACGTGCTGCTCATGGAGTCCACGTACGGCGACCGCCGCCACGACCAGGAGTCCGCCCGGTCGGAGTTCGCCGGCGTCATCGCCCGGACCGTCGCCCGGAGCGGTACCGTCGTCATCCCCGCCTTCGCGATCGACCGCACCGAAGTCGTCCTGCACGAACTCACCCGGCTGCGTGAGTCGGGCGTTCTGCCCCGGTCGGTACCGGTGTACGTGGACAGCCCCATGGCCCTGGCCGCCCTCGACGTGTACCGGGACGCGGTGCGCGCGCGGTCCCCCGAACTGCGGCCGGAGATCCTCGCCCAGGGCGTGGCCGCGCTGAGCCCCGAACCGTTCCTCGCCGCGCGCAGCGTCCAGGAGTCCATCGAGATCAACGAGGTCCACGGCCCCGCCGTCATCGTCTCCTCGGCCGGCATGGCGACCGGCGGCCGTGTCCTGCACCACCTGCACCGGCTGCTCCCCGATCCACGCAACGCGGTCGTCGTGGTCGGCTTCGCCGCGGCCGGCACCCGCGCACGGGACCTGGTCGACGGCGCCAGGACGCTCAAGATGTTCGGCGAGTACGTGCCCGTACGAGCCGAGGTCGCCGACGTCCCCCACTTCTCCGCCCACGCGGACGCCGGACAGATCATCGACTGGCTGCACGGCGCCCCTCCCCCGCACACCACCTACCTCGTCCACGGCGAGCCGGCCGCGTCCGAGGCACTGCGCGACCGCATCGACCGGGAGCTGGGCTGGACGGCCGTCGTACCACGCTCGGGGGAGGGCGTGCTGATCCGCTGACTGGGCCTGTCGGCCCTCATGTGGGGCCTGTCCGGCCCTCCCCGGGCCCGAACGCCGCGCGGGAAGCTGTACGGGAAAGGGCTGGAGGCGCGGTATGAGCACCATGACCATGCTGCTGGGCGAACTCACTCCGGAGGCACGCGACCGGCTGCTGCGACAGTCAAGGCCGGTCCGTATCCCCGCGGACACGCGCATCTTCCGCGAACGGCAGCCCGCCGACCGCTTCTGGATCATCGAGTCGGGCCGCGTCGACCTGGACGAGCGCCGCCCCGATGACGCCACCGCGCTCGTCGACACGCTCGTGTCTGGCGACCTCCTCGGCTGCTCCGGAATGCTCCCTCCGTACCACTGGCACCATGGCGCCACGGCGACCACCGAGGTCCACGC